>JBGSUY010000488.1:0-2142 GCA_041753195.1 Chromatiaceae bacterium | reverse complement strand
GCCCATGACGCCCGTCGGGCCGCCGCACGGCTGGGGGAGTCAGCCCCCGGGTCGCTCCACCTTGACCGCCGGGCCCGTGATGGCGCCGACCTCGTCCAGGGCCAGGGGGGGCTCCAGCGCACAGTGGTAAATGGGGCGGATGCAGCGCAGCGAGTGGAGGTTGCCCCCGGGCTCGTTGGAAAGGCGCCAGAAGGACTCCTGAAACAGTGGATCCGAGCAGTCGAACCCCGTGATCAGGGCCGGCAACCGCGTCGTCGGGTCCAGCAACAGGGTGAAACGCTCGCCGAGGACCCGATAGCGGCCGGGCATCGCCTCTTGACGCTGCTCGGAGACCGTCCTGATCTCAAGCTCGCAATAGGGGTCGAGCCGGCCGGTCGCGGCGACCTGGCGTCCACCCTGAAATCGGGCGTGGGCGCTGCCGGCCGGGATGGGTACGGGTCCCGGAATCACGATCAGGGCCCCGGCGGCGCTCGGGCGATCACCGACCGCACACCCGCTGACCACCAAAGCCAGGATCATGCACCCTACTCGACAGGGGCCGCCCCAGGGACCGCGACTAATGGACGTAAGGGGGATCAGCATCATTCGCATCTCCGCTTCGGGTCCCCGCCATGAACAGTGCCATGGCCCCCAGGGCGAGCAGCAGGAGGAGTGAAATCGCGATCAGGGCACCGACTGCGTTCATGTTGGAAATACCTCAAGTTCCACGGGGTCGAAAGGGACTGTCGCGAACCCGGGCGCATCCGCCGGAACGGCGATCACGGCACGACCAGCCCTACCCCGAACATGGAACCCTGACCCGAGCATCACCATCCGGGTGGGCGAAAGGGTTAGACTCTTGGGTCTGAAACCCATGCCCCAAACCATAAAATGCGCCTCTTTCGCATCAGTTTCCAGAATCAGGGCAAGGTCTACGAGATCTATGCCAAACGCGTGTACCAAGGCGATCTCTATGGCTTCATCGAGGTCAGCGGACTCTCCTTCCAGGAGACCAGCGCCGTGCTGGTGGATCCCGCGGTGGAGCGCCTCAGATCGGAGTTCAAGGGGGTCGAGCGCACCCTGATCCCCATACACGCCGTGATCCGGGTGGACGAGGTGGAGAAAGAGGGTCCGGCGCGGGTCCTCGAGGTCGGCGAGGGGGGCAAGGTGACCCCCTTTCCCGGCACCGCCTATCCCCCGAGGATCGATCCCAAGCCGCAGCCCTGAGTCACCAGGTTCAGCCTCCCAGGGTCCCCATGGACAAGCACGACACCCCGAGCCCAAACCGGTACGGTCGGATCCGTACCCTCCGGCGACTCCTTGCCGCTCTCCCGTTATTGTCCGGGCTGGGCTCGACCAGCGCCGCCCTGCCTGCGAGTGTGGGGGGAGAGCCCCTGCCGACCCTGGCACCCATGCTGGAGGGAACCATGGCCGCGGTGGTCAACGTCTCCACCGTGACCCGCATCGAGGTGGCGGATCACCCCCTGCTGCGGGACCCGTTCTTTCGCCACTTCTTCGAGATCCCTCGGCAGGAGCGCCGGGAGTCCAACAGCCTAGGCTCGGGGGTGATCGTAGACGCCCAGCGGGGCCTCGCCCTGACCAATCATCACGTCATCGCCAAGGCCGAAAGCATCCGGGTCACCCTCCACGACGGCCGCACCCTAGACGCGGAGCTGGTGGGCGCTGACCCCGAGACCGACATTGCCGTGCTGCGGTTGCCCACCCGGGGGCTGCCCGCAGGGGCACTCAGGGCCATCCCCCTGGCAGACTCCGACGCCCTGCGGGTAGGAGATTTCGTGGTGGCCATCGGTAACCCCTTTGGTCTCAAGCAGACCGTGACCTCAGGGGTCGTCAGCGGGCTCGGCCGCTCGGGACTCGGGATCGAGGGCTACGAGAGCTTCATCCAGACCGACGCCTCCATCAATCCAGGAAACTCGGGCGGGCCCCTGGTCAACCTGCGCGGTGAGCTCGTGGGTATCAACACGGCCATCCTGGCCCCCGGGGGCGGGAACATCGGCATCGGATTCGCCATCCCCAGCAACATGGCCAGCGCGGTCATGGAGCAGGTCCTGCGCCACGGCCAGGTCCGGCGCGGACAGTTTGGGATCGCGGTTCAGGAGCTCACGCCGGAACTCGCGGCCGCCCTGGGCGCCGAAGGGCGCT
>JBGSUY010000487.1:0-29846 GCA_041753195.1 Chromatiaceae bacterium | reverse complement strand
ATGTTGACCTGATCGAGCGGCGCCTGCGTCAGCGGCGCGATGCCGCTCTTGCCCGCCTCGAGCGCGGCCCAGATCTCCCCCACATTGTGCCCGAGCGACGAAATGCTGCCGATGCCGGTGACGGCGACGCGGGTGGTCTCTGCCATGCTCGGATGAATGTTGGCGTGATGCTGCGCGCGGTCAGGCCGGTTGCTGCTGCTGCTTGGCCGCGACGAGGCGCTGCACGCCGTCCACGACGTCCTTGAGCGTCGCCAGCTTGAAGCTCTGGTCGTCCTGCGGAACGTAGACGTCGAACGCGTCTTCGATGCCGAACAGGATCTGGACCATGTCGAGCGACTCGATCTTGAGGTCTTCGAGCTTCGTCTCGAGCGTCAGCGTTCCGCGATCGATGCGCGCCTCCTTGGCGATTATGTCGAAGATCTTCTCGCGGATTTCGTCGTCGGTCATCACTGTCTCCCACCAGGGCCGGCGGCTCCGCCTGCCTGAAGCTTCTTCTCGAGTTCGGCGACCCTGTCCCGGAGCGCCATCATGTCGCGCAAGATGCGCGGCAGGCGCTTGACGTGGAGATAGAAGCCTTGCGACTCCTTCCACGGCAGCGCCGGATAGCCGCCCCAGATCTCGCGGGGCGGAACCGATTGCCAGACCCCCGATCCGGCAACCAGAATTGAATCATCGCCGATCGTCACATGGTCGGCAACGCCCACACCGCCGGCCAGGGTGACGCGGTCCCCGATCTTCACGCTGCCCGAGACGCCGACATTGCCGGCGATCAGGCAGTTCTCGCGCGCCACCCTCAGTGCGGCCAAGAGCGAGCGGCTCCTGGTGCCCTTCCGGGCCCTGCACCGCGACCGGGATGGGGAGTTCGTCTGGCTGGTGGGGCCCGAGGGAGAGGCGAACCGACGCCCGGTCCGCAGTGGACTGCGGATCGCCGACGGCGTGGAGGTCCTGGAGGGTCTGGCACCGGGGGATCGGATAATCACCCGTGGCTTTCTGGGTCTCACCGAGGGCAAGCGGGTGAAGGTGGTGGCGGGCTGATCCGCCGCTTGCGGGCCAGGTCTGACTAACCGTCGGAGCGCCGCCCCGGCGCGATGGCCAGCTCGAGCGGCAATACGACGCGCCAGGTCATGTCGCAACGGGCCACCGCTCCGACGCACCAGTCCGATTGGCCTGACCGTTGTCGCCAACACCGGATCCAGGCCGCGATAGACGGTATTGAATCCCGACTCCCCCACCCCTTTGCCCCTGTGGCCGGGCCACCGGGTCGGCGCCCTACTCGTCCGCGATGGAGACGTCCTGACCAGCGGCGGTCAGCTCCGCGGTCTTGGCGTTGATGTAGTCGAAGGGGCTTTCTGGGTGGAGGGTATAATGGCGCTGGCCAACGTACTCCATTACCCCGATGAAGTGATAGCGATAGAGCATACTCGCGATGCGCGCGACCTCCTGCCCGCCGTCGAATAGCACCAGGCTGGGACGATAGATCAGGCCCAGGCTTGCGGCGAATCCCTTGGGGGTGGTGGCGCTGCCGTCGGGGGCGACGATGGGGTCCTGCGAGTCGGCGTCGAGGCGCACCAGGTGGAAGCGCGCCAGCGCCTCGCGGACCGCGGGATCGGCCAGGTGTCCGTCGTGTAGCGCGTCGCAGGCGATGCAGTCGGCGTCCTCGAACAAGACGGCCAGGGGCTTGTCCTTGAGGGCGGCGAGATCCGTTGTCATCTCGATCTGGGGATGATCGCGAAAGCGGTATCGAGGCTCGGCGGCGCCGGAATCCAGGTACTGGGACAGGGTCTGGTGCTGATAGGACTTGGTGCGCACATAGTCCAGCACCCGTTGGAAGTCCTGCGGGTTTCGGTAACCATCCACCCGCGCCACCGGACGGTTGGAGGGATCCAGAAACACCAGGGTCGGTGTGTAGCGTACACCGAGCCGATCGGCCAGCGCCTTCTCGGACAGGGAGGTCTCGGTGTCCAGCGCCACCTCGCGGTCGCCCCGTACATTGAGCGCAATCACCTCGAAGTGCTCCTGGATCAGATCCCGGTAGGGCGCGGCCTTGAAGTTCTCCTCCAGCATCTTGTAGCAGTAGGGGCAGCCGTTCATCTCCAGGAACAGGATGACGTGCTTGCCCATCTCGGTTGCCTCATCCACGTCCGCCGGCAGATCGAGAAAGCTTTCCTTGAACCAGTCTGGATGGGTGGAGACTTTACCACCGGTCACCGTGCCCGCAGCGGGCACCTCCCCGAGCGCAGGGGGTACGGCGAATGCCAAGGTGAGGGACAGGGCGCTGATGAACAACTTCAGGGTCTGCATGCTTTGGTTTCCTTCGATGGGTTGGGTGTCTTGATCAGACCACCAGGGACGCGACGCCTGGCAGCGAATGGCGCCGTCACTCGGCGCCGGAGGAATCGCGGTGGGGCGCCGCTCCCACTCCTCGCCCGGCCCCAAGAGACGGACCAAGCCATTCGCGAAGTCCAGCTCGAGGAGCCCCCCCGCACGAAGCCGTCCCCCAAGAGGCCACCGATACGAAAGCCGAAGCGACGTTCCAGCTTGAAGCCGCGGATCAGCATCCCGGCCAGGTCCCGCCGGGTACGGCCGGCGGCGCTGAGGGATCGGCAGCGGATGGGCTGGGCCTGGAGTGCCTGGCCCACACCATAGCCCTCACCCTCCTGGTCCAGGGCCAGATCCACGTTGGCCAGGAGGGCGGTGGACAGGGGCAGGGCCAGGGCGGCGCCGGACATGCCGGTGTCCAGGAACAGCAGGGTTTCCAGCCGATCATTGAGACGTGCCTCGACCAGCGGGTACTGCTCGCCCGCCAGATAGAGTGGCTCGCCGGCCGCGAGGCGCCGCCCCGGGCTCAGCCGGAGGCGGCGTCTCGGGTAATCGAGGCTGGTCTGGACCTGGCTGAAGAACCCGGTCCCCAGGATACCGTCCACTGGAAAAGGCAGCAGGCCGGCGAAGGCCTCCCGGACCGGATGGATCTGAACCGGCACGCCGCGCATCGAAAGGGCCCCCAGCCCCAGAACTTCAAGGATTCCATGGTCCACCTCCCCTGCAGGCCCGGCCGGAAAGTGGATGCGCTCAGCCCCGAGGGATTCGAGTCCCAGGCGCTCGGCGATGCCGCGGTCGAGCAGGGTTTCCCCTACGCCAGTGTCCAGGATGAACCGGGCCGTCACCCCGTCCACCAGGGCTTCCAACGCCGGCATGTCCGAATCGGGCAGCCAAGGGATCTCGGCACCCTCCCCGCTTAGACGATACCAGCCTGAGGGAGCCAGACGGGCCAGCTTTTCCGCCAGCCCCAGCCGTCCAAGGCGGCGATAGAGCCACGCGGCGTTGCCCAGGCGACCGGCGCGACACAGGGTCTCGGCAAGAAGACCCGGCAGCCGCGGGTGACCTTCCAGCTCCTCCAGGGCGAGCCGCTGGGCCACCTCCGCCTGGTCGAGCCGATTGCCTAGCAGGGCGAGCTGGCCGTAGAGCACCGCCAGCTCGGGGGAGCGCTCCCCCTCCGCCCATAGGATCCCGGCCAGGTCCGACGCGGGGGTGAGGCGCCCGCCGGCGAACAGCTCGGCGGTGGTCTTGATCTCGTGCTTGGTCATCCGGGCTTCGGGCATGGTACGCGGGACCGCGGTTTGGGCTGGCAGGTGGAATCGGCGGGCGCGCCCTTCGAGTCTCGGCGAAAGGACAGCGGATTCGATATCATCCGCGACAGATGAACATCCACCAGCTCTATCCTGCCGTCGCCCGGGTGCGCGAAGGAGGCTACGGGACAGGCTCGAAGGAGACAGGCTATCTGCGAGCCTACCCGGCCCTCTTGGCTGCCGCACGGATGGAGGCGCGAGACCCGATGGAGGCCTTCCTCAGGACCGCCTCCCTGGCCTATGGGTGGATACCGCGAAGCCTCCTGATCGATGAGGCCACCCTCCCCCAGGCTGTCAAGGCCTTCGAGGTCGCCCGAGGCGAGGGCGTAGTGATCAGTGAGGACCTGATCGCGCCCATCGCCGCCTGCCTCAGCTCCTTGGTGGGGGCCTCCAAGGTGCTACACCTCGCCAACCCCGGCGTCTTCCCCATGTGGGGTAAGCGCGTCGAGCGCTTCCGCCTGAGCCAGAACCCCACCCCTTACCACATGGGCCAGCTCAGCAACTATCTCGGCTTCATCGAGGATGTCTGGACGATGACCTCGGACCCGCTGTTCCTGACCTTTCATCATGAATACTGCACCGCCTACCAGGAGCGGCTGCAGCGTCTGCATATCGCCCCCTATCCCCTGACCGAGCCTCGGGTGGTGCAGTCAGCCACCGCCGAGCTGGCCTGACCCTTCACGACCCCTATGTCGCCCAGAGCCTTGAAAACACATCTGTCATGAAGGGATTCCCTCACCCCGGCCCTCTCCCAGAGGGCGAGGGGGATTCGGAGTGGCTACAGCGCAGATTTCCACGGTAACGCCAGACAGGGTGCCGGGACGAGTACGGGGCCCGGTCATCGGGGTTGGCGGGTCGTCTGGAAACGAAAGGGCGCGGCACGCAGCCCAGCGGGACCCTGGAGCAGCACCCTCGCCTCCCAGTCCATGCGGTCACGCACGCAGGTGGGGAGCATGCCCTCGCCCTCGAAGCGGCTGCCGCCGACCGCCGTCAGGCTCACCCGATTGAATCCCATGTTCATGTCCACCCCGGCGAAGTCCACCTCGGCGGTGTGGGTCTCCAGGCCCTTGACCCCGACCCGCAGCGTCAGGGGTGCCAGCACCGGGAGGGTGTTGGGCAGGATCTCGAAGGTCAGCTCACCCCCCCCGGGGAAGTGGGCGGCACAGGGGCCCAGCCGCAGATCGCAGGCGGGATCCAGGGGGGCGGAAAGGACCGGCCTAGGGTTCAACAGGGGCTGAGCCTTGTAGACCGCCACCCCGGCGATGGCCGCGAGCAGGCCCAGGATCACCAGCCACAGGGCGCGATCGAAACCTCTCATCGCCATCAGGAACCCTCGCTCGTCGTCGGATCTGGAATGGCCCCGTGACCGCGGAATCGCTGGTTGCGGGTCTGACTGGACTGGTCCGTCTTGCCAAGTCGGTGCGCGGGGCAGGGTCCAGGGACCCTTAGGCCCCTTCCGACCCCCAGGCCTGGCGCTTGCGGTAGAGGGTAGACGGGCTCACTTCGAGCAGGGCGGCGGCACGCGGGATGTTGCCGTCGCAGAGGCTGATGGCACGCTCAATGGCCTCCTTCTCCACCAGATGCAGGGGTCTTATGCCCCGCGCCCCATCGTCCCCGGGCTTCCCGGCCCTATCCCCAGCGGGGACCAATCGCTCGGCGCCTCCGACGCCCCCATTGAGCGGCGGCGGCAGCATCTCCCGGGTCACCTGCTCCCCGTCGCACAGCACTGCCACGTTGCGGAGCACATTCTGCAACTGACGAATGTTACCGGGCCAGTCGTATTCCAGAAAGACCGCCTCCGCCTCCGGGGTCAGGGCGCGAAACCCCTTGCCCTCCTCGGCGGCGAACTTGCGCAGGAAATGGTTGGCCAGGAGCGGGATGTCGTCCAACCGGTCCCGCAAGGGGGGCAGATGGATCGGGATCACGTGCAACCGGTAATAGAGGTCCTCCCGGAAGCGGCCCTCCGCGACCTCCTGCTGGGGGTCCCGGTTGGTGGCGCAGATGAACCGCACGTCCATCTTCACCAGCTTGGTCGACCCGACGCGCTGGATACAACCGGTCTGGACGAAGCGCAGAAGCTTGGTCTGGAGGTCCAGGTCCAGCTCGGCGATCTCGTCGAGGAACAGGGTCCCGCCATGGGCCTGCTCCGCCGCCCCCACCCGATCCCGGGTGGCCCCGGTGAAGGCGCCCCGCACGTGACCAAAGATCTCGCTCTCCATCAGATCCCGAGGGATCGCCCCGCAATTCAGTGGCACGAAGGGCCCATCGCGACGCTGGCTCTGCCGGTGGATGGCCTCCGCGCACAACTCCTTGCCGGTGCCGCTCTCGCCGGTGATGAAGATGGTGGCCCTGCTCGGGGCGGCGCTGTCGATGATGCGATAGAGGGTCTGCAAGGGCAGGGAGGACCCGATGAATCCGTGATAGTGATCGCGCTGGAAGTCGTCCCGGATGCGCTCCACCAGCGAGGTCAGGCGCTGGCGGTCCAGGGCATTGCGCAGGGTCACCTTGATGCGCTTGGCGCCGAAGGGTTGCTCGATGAAGTCGCAGGCGCCGTAACGCATGGCGTCCAGCGCGATGTCCACCCGGTTCGAGGCGGCGATGACCACCACTGCGGTGGGGATCTGCCGCTCATGGACGTGTCGCAGGATCGTCATGCCGTCCACGTCCGGCAGCCCCAGATTCAGGAGCAGGGCAGCGGGCGGCTCCTTGTCGAGCTCGGCCAACGCGCTTCGCCCGTCCGTCACATGCCTCAGTCGATAGGGCTCCCCGCTCAGATAGCCCCGGTACACCTCCGCCAAGGCCCGGCTCTCCTCGACGATCAAGACACTGGGTTGGGTGCTGGACACGTGATTCGCTGCGCTGATCCGTCAGAGACAGTTCGTTGATCGTCCATTCCGATTATGCGCATTGCAACAATCCATTAGAGACGATGGGACGCCATCCCTACCTTAGTGGGCGTCGGCGGTGACTCACGCCATCAATACAACGTCAAGTCAAACTGGAGCTGCGAATCATGTTGCAAGATCGTACCGGAAGCCGTGTACCCCAAGTCACTTTCCGCACCCGTCGCGGGCATGAGTGGGTCGACCTGAGTACCGATGCCGTGTTCGCGGGGAAAACCGTGGTCGTCTTCTCCCTGCCCGGCGCCTTCACCCCGACCTGCTCGTCCTCCCATGTGCCCCGCTACAACCAGCTGGTCCCGGCCTTCCGGGCCCAGGGTGTCGACGCCGTGGTGTGTCTGTCGGTGAACGACGCCTTCGTGATGAACGAGTGGCAGAAGACCCAGGGCGCAGAGGCCCTGACCTTCCTGCCGGACGGCAACGGGGACTTCACCGCCGGCATGGGGATGCTGGTGGACAAAGACGATCTCGGCTTCGGCAAGCGTTCCTGGCGCTACTCCATGCTGGTGAAGAACGGCGTGATCGCCAAGATGTTCATCGAGCCGGACCTGCCCGGCGACCCCTACGAGGTGTCGGACGCGGACACTATGCTCCGCTACCTGGCCCCGGACGCACCCAAGCCCTGGGACGTGACGGTCTTCAGCCGCGACGGCTGTCCCTTCTGCGTCAAGGCCAAGCAGGAGCTGCGCAACGCCGGTATCGCCTTCGAGGAGTTGGTTTTGAACCGCGATTACACGGAGCAAACCCTGCGCGCCGTGGCCAACGCCGCCACGGTCCCCCAGGTGTTCGTCAACGGCAGCCATATCGGCGGCTCGGAGGCGGTCTCCGACTGGCTCGGCGAGCGACTGGCGGCCTAGGGGCCTCCCGCGCCGCCTCGCTCACCGAGGAACGCATCGTCGGCCAGGGATGGCCCGCGCCCCGAGACTGGCTCCCACCCGCAGGGGTATGGCGCACTCGGCGGTCTCATCCAGCAGATACCCTCACCCGGAGCTTTACGACATGCGTCAACACTTTGATCTGATCGCCATCGGCGGCGGCAGCGGCGGCCTTGCCGTCGCGGAGCAGGCCGCCCAACTCGGCCGGCGGGTCGCCATCATCGAGGCCAACCGGCTCGGTGGAACCTGCGTCAACCGCGGCTGTGTCCCCAAAAAGGTCATGTGGTACGCCGCCAGTCTGGCATCGGCCATCGCCGACGCCCCTGGTTTCGGCGTCCGGGCCTCAACCCAAGCGGTGGACTGGGAGACCCTGGTGGCGGGCCGCAACCGCTACGTGCAGGCCATCAACGACTACTGGGATGGTTATGCGGAGCGACTCGGGATCGCGCGCATCGATGGCTATGGCCGGTTCCTGGACGCCCGCACCCTGGAGGTGGACGGCGTCCGCTTTACGGCGGATCACATCGTGATCGCCACCGGCGGGCGTCCCCTGGTCCCGCGCCTGCCCGGTGCCGAGCTTGGGATCACCTCCGACGAGTTCTTCAACCTGACCCAGCAGCCGAGGCGCGTGGCGGTGGTGGGCGGCGGCTACATCGGCGTGGAGCTGGCCGGGATGCTGCGCGCCCTGGGCTCCGAGGTCGCCCTCATGGCCCTGGAGAACCGGCCCCTGTCAGCCTTCGACCCCCTGATCGGGGAGACCTTGATCGAGAACCTGCGCCACGACGGGATCGACCTGCATCTGGGGTTCGAGGTGGCGGCGCTGGAGCGACACGAGGGCGGCATCGCCGTCGAGTCCCGGGATGGCAGCCGTCTCACGGGCTTCGACACCGTCATCTGGGCAGTCGGCCGGAGCCCCAACACCGGAGGGCTGGGGCTCGATGCCGCCGGGGTGGAGGTCAAGCCCAACGGCTTGATTCCCACCGACGACTTTCAGACGACCAAGGTGCCGGGCCTCTACGCCATCGGGGATGTCACCGGGCGGGAGCCTTTGACCCCGGTGGCCATCGCGGCCGGGCGGCGCCTGGCGCGGCGTCTCTTCGGCGGTGAGTCAAGGCTTAAGCTCGACTACGCCGACGTGCCCACCGTGGTCTTCGCCCATCCACCCGTGGGCAAGGTTGGACTCACGGAGCCGGAGGCGAGCGCTCGCTACGGTGACACCCTGACGGTTTACGAGACCCGCTTCACGCCCATGCGCTATGCGTTGAGTGATACGGGCCCGCGGACCGCCATGAAGCTGGTGTGCCAGGGGCCCCAGGAACGGGTGGTCGGGATTCACCTGGTCGGGGACGGGGTGGATGAAATGCTCCAGGGTTTCGCCGTGGCCCTCAAGATGGGCGCGACCAAGTCGGACCTGGACGCCACGGTCGCCATCCATCCGAGCAGCGCCGAGGAGCTCGTGACCCTGAAGGAGCCGGTGCGAAGGCCAGGGATGGTCTCGTCACCTCTGCCCGTCGCGGCCTGAGGGCCTGGCCTGCGGAGGTAGGCCCTGGCCGGGTGCCATGGCACCCGGCCAGGAACTGGAGCGGCGCGAGGTCGGCGACGCATCAGCGCCCCGAAGCGGCGAATCGTCGGGTAGGGCACATCGTTCTGCTCTGCAGTCGGCGGGTTGACCAAGCGACTCGGTCTCGTCGGATAGCGTAGTCGAGTAAGCGCCCTGGTATCCTTGCCTGGGCCCTTTTCAAGAGGACGTGGGTCGCGTCCCCCCGCCCTACGGTGATCGATTTGACTGTGCTTACACCCCGTTGCGACGGAAACCGACCTGCTCGCCCCTTCAGCCTCCCCCGCCTGCTCGCAAGGTCCAGACTGGTTGGCGTCGCACTCCTTGTCCTCGCGCTGGCCTGGGCCCAGACTTTGGGAGCGGCCCCTGCTTACGCGGCCGAGGAGGGGTCGGGGAGCGCCGTGGCAGCGGGCGCTCAGATCGAGGTTGAGTCCGGCTTGACGCTCCCTGGTCGGGCCGAGATCGAGGACCGAATCAAGGACGCCGAGGCCGATACCGGGCTCGAGGAGGGCGCGAGGAACACCCTCCTGGAGCAATACCGCCGCACCCTCACCCAACTGGAGTCGGCCCGCGCCTTCGAGGCGAAGGGCAGCGAGCTCCTCTCGTCCCTCGAGCAGGCCCCCAGGGAGACGGCGGAGATCCGCCGGCTATTGGACTCCAGTCCCGGCGATTCGGCACCCGAGGAGGACCTGCCCAGAGACCTCGCCGCGGACGAGATCGTCCAGCGCCTGGCGAAGAACAAGACCGAGACGGCCCTTTTGGAGGCGCGCCTCGCCGAGCTGGACAAGCTCCTCGAGGGGTCCACCAGCCGCCCTGCCCAGGCGCGCGCCCGGGTGCTGGAGCTCAAGCAGGGCCTGGACCAGACGACCAAGGAGCTCGGCCAGCCGGTCGCGGAGGGCCAGTCCGCGGACCTCACCCAGGCCACGGCCTGGGCCCTGGAATCGCGCCGCCAGGCCCAGCTTGCTGAGCTGCGGGCGATCGAGCAGGAGCTCGCCAGCCTCCCGGTACGGGAGGACCTGTACCGGGCCCGCCGCGAGCAGGCGACTGGCCAGCTCGAGCGCTTGAAGAAACAGCGCTCGGCCCTGGAGACCTTGCAGGTGGAGAGCCGCAAGGCGGACGCCGAGCAGGCGCGTCTGGAGACCGAGGCGGCCCAGCGGGAGGCCGCGGGCAAGCACCCCCTGGTTCAACGGGCAGCCGATGAGAACGCCGAGATCACCGCCTCCCTCGGGCACCTAGCCGAGCGGCTCGACGGCCTCAACACCCTGTCGACCACCCTGGAGCAGGAGCAGAAGCGGGTCGAAGAGGAATACCGGGGGGCCCAACAGCGGGTGGAGGTCGCTGGACTCAACCGGGCCCTGGGTCAGGTCCTGATCGACCAGCGCAATCAGCTGCCGGACCTGCGTGGGCTCCGTAAGGCGGTCGCCGAGCGCGAGGACGAGATCGCGGATGTGACCCTCGACCAGATCCGCTTTCGGGAGGAGCAGCGGCGGCTGCGCAATCTCGACCGGGTCCTCGACGAGCTGATCGCAGAGGACCCCGAGGCCCTGCCTGATGAGGTACGCAGTGAGCTTAAGGGGCTTCTGGAGCAACGCAAGACCCTGCTCCAGAAGGCCACCGCCGCCCAGGATGCCTACCTGCGCAAGCTCGGCGACATCAACAGTGCCGCTCAGCAACTCATGCATGCAGTGGCCGTCTACGACGGCTTTCTCGCCGAAAACCTGCTGTGGGTGCGTAGCACCCTACCGGTGGGGATCGAGACCCTCAAGGCACTCCCTGCCGGCATGGCGTGGCTGCTGGCCCCGGAGGCTTGGGGGGAGGTGCTCCAGGTCCTGGCCTACGCGCTCCCCCGCTCCCCCTTGACCTGGCTGGGTCTCTCGATTGTGATGGTCCTGGTGGTGCGGGGGGCAGCGATCCGCCGGGCCCTGCGCGCCACCGCCGAGCCCTTGCGGCGCATCCGTACCGACAGCTTCCGGTTTACCCTCAAGGCCATCGCACTCACCCTGTCGGCCGCCCTACCCCTGTCCCTCGTGATCCTGCTGCTGGGACGGGAGCTCGCCCAGTCGATCGAGGCGACCACCTTCACGCGGGCCATCGGTCAAGGCCTGATCCAAGTGTCACTCGGACTCTATTTCCTTCAGGGTTTCCGATTGATGTGTATGCGGGGGGGATTGGCGGATCGCCATTTCCGGTGGAGCAGCGAGGTCTTGACCACCATTCGCCGCAACCTAGCCTGGTTCATCCCCGTGGGAGTGCCCCTGGCGCTGTTGGCCATCACAGTCTATGAGGTGAACGACCCGAGGCACAGCGGCGGTGTGGGCCGCGCGGCCCTGACCGCGACCATGATCGCCGTGACCATCGTCCTCGCACGCCTGTTGAGCCCCCGTACCGGGGCCATCAAAGGGATCCTGGCGGAGCACCCGGAGGGCTGGGCCAACCGCCTGCGCAACCTCTGGTTCCCGGCCGTCGTCGCGACCCCGCTGGCGCTCGCGCTGCTCACCCTGCTGGGCTACTCCTACGCGGCAGGCACCATGTTCCAGGCCCTGGTGGCGACCGCCTGGTTGGCCCTCGCACTGGTGGTACTGCAACAGACCGTCATCCGCTGGCTCATGCTCACCCGCCGGCACCTGGCCCTGCAGGCCGCCCTGGACCGTCAGGCGGCCCGGCGCGCCCAGGCCGAGGCCGAGAAAGCCGAGGCACACCCCAAGGACAGCCCGCTGCTCGGTGGTGTCGAAGAGCCGGAGGTGGACCTGGCCAGCCTGGACGAGTCGACCCGCCGGCTGGTCAACACCCTGATCGGCATTGCCTCCCTCTTCGGCATCTGGTGGATCTGGTCGGACCTGCTTCCGGCCCTTAATCTGTTGGACCAGGTGCCCCTGTGGCATTACCAGGGGATGGTGGGAGGGACCGAGCAGGTCATCCCCGTCTCCGTGGCGGATGTGTTGATGGTTCTGGTGATCATCCTCATCGCCCTGGTGGCGGCAAGGAACCTGCCGGCGCTGATCGAGATCGTGCTGCTCCAGGCGAGCTCGGTCACGGCGGGAACCCGCTATGCGGTCAAGACCCTGGTGAGCTACGTGATCACGGCGGCGGCCTTCCTGACGGCCTTCAGCACCCTGGGGCTCAGCTGGTCTCAGGTGCAGTGGCTGGTGGCCGCGCTGAGCGTCGGAATCGGCTTTGGTCTGCAGGAGATCGTGGCGAACTTCATCAGCGGTCTGATCATCCTGTTCGAGCGTCCGGTGCGGGTGGGTGATGTGGTCACCGTCGGGGACACGACCGGGGTGGTCACGAACATCCAGATCCGCGCCACCACCATCCGCAATTGGGACAAGCAGGAGCTGCTGGTGCCCAACAAGGAATTCATTACCGGGCGACTGCTCAACTGGACCCTGACGGACCAGATCAACCGCATCACGATCAATGTCGGAATCGATTACGGCAGCGATTCGGAGCGAGCCCTGGAACTGCTCGCTCAGGTAGCCGCCGCAAATCCCCGGGTCCTCAAAGAACCGCCGCCCCTGGTGTCCTTCGAGGCCTTTGGAGACAATGCCCTGATGTTGGTCTTGCGGTGCTATCTGGAGACGCTCGAATACCGCATGAGCGTCACCACCGAGCTGCACCGGGCGATCGACACGGCCTTTGCGGCCCACGGGATCGGGATCGCCTTCCCGCAGCGGGACATCCATTTCAGGGCCCGGGAACCCATCGATATCCGTCTAAAAAGGGGCTGATCGGTCAGCTCAGATCGTCGAAATCTGGATCGTCGAGGAGTTCCCGCAACCGCTTGAGCTCGCGCATCCGCTCGATACGCCGGCGTACCGCCAGGTTGGGTGCCGAACCCCGCGCATCCTCCGGGTTCATCAGAGGCGCCGCCGCCTCGAGGGTCTCTTCACCAAAACTGCTCTCGGCGTCCAACATCTCCATCCCCTCGGGACCAAACTCGGTAAATCTTGGCTACATACAACGGCAGGCCTCCCAGGAAAAGCAAGTTTTACTTATCGCTTCCTTCGGGGGATGCTGATCGCTGGCCATCCTGGCGCTGGCGCAGCTCTCAACTCGAAGACGTGGATCACAACTCTGTTATTTTACAGGTACTTATTCGTCAGCAGACGCTGAGTGGTCCAGCTCCCACAGGGGGCGCTCATGCGGGATCGGTCCCGACCGCCGGTTGCTCTAGGTTCACGTCCAGGTAGAAGAACACGAAGCGCTCCTGCTCGATACCCACCATCAGGGTCGCCCCGTGATGGATGTCGTAATCCACATAGCCCGGCACCGCGCTCTGGAGGTGACATTCACTGGCGTGCTGGGGAGACTCGAAGTCCCGATCCCAATCGTACCAGGACAGCAGCATGGGATCCCGTAGGCGCTGGACGGCCACCTCTCCTGCCAGGGTCATGGCCACCCGATAATCCGCCAGGGGCGGATCCGGGAACAGGACCATCCGTTCGATTCCTGTCCAGTTGGTGGGCCTAGGCAGCGGGCAGACGGCGCCTTCATCGCTCCCTCTGTTCATCGCGAGAGTCCTCTCCAGCCGGCGGGTTGCGCCCGGCATCGCTGCCAAACGGAGAATCCCCTGGGGGCCGGCTCGGGACGCTTTGGTACTATAGCCACTCCTTCCTACCGGACTTACCCATGGCCCAGGATCTGAGCCCAGAGACGCACGGCCCGCGCCACGAGACGGTGGCCGCGGTCGATCTCGGCTCCAACAGCTTCCATATGATCGTGGCCCGCATCAATGACGGCCACATGCAGGTGATCGATCGCCTGAAGGAGTCGGTGCGCCTGGGCGAGGGGCTGACCGACGACAAGTACCTGGACCCGCAAGTGGGCGACCGGGCACTGGCCTGCCTGGAACGGTTCGGCCAGCGCCTGCGGGACTTCCCCTTGGGCAGCGTGCGGGCCGTCGGGACCAACACCCTGCGTCAACTGCGTCCGGAGACCCGTTTCGTCGAGCAGGCAGAGCTGGCGCTGGGCCACCCGATCGAGGTGATCGCCGGCCGCGAGGAGGCCCGGCTTATCTACCTCGGCGTGGCCCACGGCCTGGCGGCTGGGGCCGAGCGCCGGCTAGTGGTGGACATTGGCGGCGGCAGCACCGAGACCATCGTCGGCCAGCGCTTCTCCGCCCGCCTGCGCGAAAGCCTGCACATGGGGTGCGTGAGCATGACCCGTCGTCACTTCGCCGATGGGCGCATCAGCCATAAGGCCATGCAGAAGGCGGAGCTCACGGGGGCGTTGGAGGTACGGCCCATCCGGGAGATCTTTCGCCGATCCGGTTGGGCCTCGGCGGTGGGCAGCTCGGGCACCATCAAGTCCATCGCCACCGTGGTCATGACCGAGGGCTGGAGCGACGACGGTATCTCGGCCGACTCCCTGAGCCGGCTGCGGGATGCCATGGTGGAGTGCGGCAAGATCTCCGCCCTGGACCTGCGCGGCCTGACGGAGGATCGCAAGCCGGTCTTCCCCGGGGGCGTGGCGGTGCTGCGTGCGGTCTTCGAGACCCTCGGCATCGGCCACATGCAGGTTTCGGACTATGCCCTGCGGGAAGGGCTGGTCTACGAGATGATGGGTCGCGGCCACCACGCGGACGTGCGTGAGCGCACCGTCGCCACCCTGTCGCGCCAGTTCCAGATCGACGAAGAGCATGGGCGCCGGGTGGAGGCCACCGCGCTCCAGCTCCATCAGCAGGTTGCCGGGCCCTGGTCACTGGGCCAACCGAGCCACGCCTTGATGCTATCCTGGGCCGCACGCCTCCACGAAATCGGTGTCATGGTCTCCCACAGCCAGTACCAGAAGCACGGGGCCTATTTGTTGCGCAACGCGGACCTGGCCGGTTTTACCCGCCAGGAGCAAGCGGTCCTGGCGGCCCTGGTGCTGGGGCACCGCCGCAAGTTTCCGGTCCAGGAGTTCCTCGGCCTGCCGCGGGGGATCCAGGACAGTGCGCGCCGGCTCTGCGTGGTCTTGCGGGTGGCGGTGCTGCTCCATCGGGGGCGCTCGCCCGTCACCAAACCGAACCCCGAGCTCCAGACCGAGGGCGACACCCTCTTACTGGCCTTCCCCGACCAGTGGCTGGGCGACCATCCCCTGGCCCAGCTTGAGCTGGAGCAGGAGGGGATCCTGCTGGGCGCGGCCGGGATCACCCTGGGCTTTCATTGAGGCCCTTCCCGCCCGGGTTTGGACCTCGATGAATCCGCGTTCCCAAGGGAAACGTTGCCCTGGGGCGGGTCCGGATCCGCATCCGGGACGCAACGGGGGTCCACCGCGTCCTCGTCCAAGAGGATGCGCCGGCCATCGCCCTCGAGATCCTCGAACTGTCCGCTGCGGGCGGCCCAGAACAGGACCGCCACGGCCACCAGGCCCAGGAGCAGCATGCCGGGGATCAGGCCGTAGATGACCTCCATGGGAAACCTCCGAGAACGCGGGAGCGACTGTTTTTGGCTCAGGACCGGGACGGGGAGCCGGCTGCCTTGAAAAGGCCCCGGATGCGCGCCGAGTTGCCGATCACCGCCAGGGAGCTCAGGGGCATGGAGACCGCCGCGATCACGGGCGTGACGACGGCCGCCATGGCCAGGGGCACCATGATCAGATTGTAGGCAATCGAGATCCCGATGTTCTGGCGGATGGTACGAAGGGTGCGGCGAGAGAGCTGCGCCGCCTCCACCACGCGATCCAATGCATCGGACATCAGCACGATGTCCGCGCTGGCGATGGACACGTCGGTGCCACTGCCCATGGCGATGCCCACATCCGCCCGCACCAGGGCGGGTGCGTCGTTGACCCCGTCCCCGACCATGGCGACCCGGCGGCCGTCCCGCTGCAGTTCGGCGACCACCCGGTCCTTGTCCCCCGGGAGCACCTCTGCGATCAGGTCCACCCCACCCAGGGCCGCGGCCACCAGCTCGGCGTTGGCCCGGCGATCCCCGGTCATCAGGGTCACGCGAATCCCCTCCGAGCGCAGGCGGGCGATGACCTCTTTGGCGCCGGGGCGGATGCGGTCCTCGGTGGCGAGCACCAGGATCTCCCGGCCATCCAGTGCACAGTGGATCACACCCATCGCGCCGGTCTTGGGAAGTCCCGGGGCCCCATCCGGGTCTTCTAACGTGGGTACGCCATGGCGCCTGAGCCAATCGGGGTTCCCCACGATCACCTCGATCCCTTCAACCAGGCCCCGGATGCCGGACCCCGGCACCACCTGGACGGCCTGGGGCTGACTACCTTGGAGCCGAACGCCGGCGCGCTCGCAGAGCTCAAGGACCGCCGCCGCCGCCGGGTGCTCCGAAACCCGCTCGAGGGTGCCCACCCGTCGCAGGGCCTCCCGCTCCTCGTCGAGTAGGGCGGGGTCTTGCCTGTCGACCGTCCGCCAGGGACCCGCTTCGGAACGCAGGGCGGTGACCGCCGGACGTCCCTCGGTCAGAGTTCCGGTCTTATCGAAGACGAAGTGGTCGATCGAGGAGAGCCGCTCCAGCACGGCACCGTTCTTAACCAGAATACCGCGGGCAGCCCCGAGTCCCGAGGCCACCGCCACCGCCATCGGGGTGGCCATGCCGAAGGCGCAAGGGCAGGTGATGATCAGCACCGAGGTGGCCGCCATCAGCGCCAGCTCCAGGTCCACCCCAAGCCACAGCACGAAGGTCAGGGTCGCGAGGCCCAGGGTCAGGGCCACGAACCAGGGGACGATACGGTCAGCCAGCCGCTGGATGGGGGCCTGACTGGCCTGGGCGTCCTCCACCAGTCGGATGATGCGTCCGAGCGCGGTCTCCCTCAGGGTCGCCGTGGTGCGCACCTGGAGAACGCCAGCCCCATTGATGGTCCCAGCGGAGACAACCGCGCCCGGTGCCTTCGACACCGGCCGGGACTCGCCGGTCAGCATGGACTCGTCGAGCGCGCTCCGCCCCTCCACCACCTCCCCGTCCACAGGCACCCGCTCGCCCGGGCGCACCAGCACGCGGTCGCCGGGGGCGACGGATCGAACCGGGACCAGGCTCTCCTCCCCATGTCGTAGGATAGTGGCAACCCGGGGTTGGAGATCCAACAGGCGCTGGGTCGATGTAACCGCCTCCCGTTTGGAGGCCGCTTCCAGATAGCGCCCCACCAGGATCACGAAAAGGAAGTTGACCACCGTGTCCCAGTAGACATCCCCCACCAAGCTCCCGCTGAGGGTGACATAGAGCGAGTACAGGTAGGTGATGGAGGCGCCGATGGCGATCGGCAGGTCCATGCTGAGGTGCCCACTGCGCAGCCCGTTCCAGGCGCCGCGGTAGAAGGGGTAACCGGAGTAGAGCAGCGTGGGGGTGGCCAGTATCAGGCCGATCCAGTGGAAGAGCCCGCGGAACTCGCCCCGGTCCGCACCGGCGTAGAGCGCGATGGAGACCCACATCAGGTTCATCATCGCGAAGCCGGCCCAGGCCATGCGGTAGAGCATGGCGCGGTTCTCCCGCCGCAGCCCCCCCTCGGCGGACTCCGGATCGAAAGGCACGGCCGCGTAGCCGATGTCCCCGAGCCGACGGAGGATACGGGACAGTTTGAGGCGGCCGTTGTCCCAGCGCACCCGTAACCGCCGCCCGGTCAGGTTGACCCGGGCCTCCTCCACCCCGGGGAGGGTCTTGAGCCCGTTCTCGATCAGCCAGACACAGGCGGCGCAGTGAATACCCTCCACCAGGAGATTGATCTCCCGCGCGTCGCTCGCCGTGTCGACGAACTCCTCCTGAACCGCGTCGAGGTCATAGAGAGCGAGATTCTTGGGCAGCTCCGGCGGAGGCCCCAGGGGCTCTCCCTCCGGGGTGCGGCGGTAGAAACCCTCGAGGCCGGCGGCGAAGATGGCCTCGCACACCGCCCGACAGCCGGTGCAACAGAAATGCCGCTCGCCACCGGCGACCACCGCGGAGATTGGCTCCGTGGGGACGACAGGCAGACCGCAGTGAAAACAGCGACGCTCCGACTCGGGCGCCGCGGTCGGGTGCGTGCCGTTCCCCTCAGGGACGGATGACTGGGACGGATCTCGAAGGCCCGCGACTGTGGCCGACACGGATCAGTGCCGAATCAGGGACGGGCCACGAGGATGCGGGTACCGGCAGTGTATTCTTCCCCGCCCTGCTCCACCGCGACCAGGCCATCCCAGGACCCCAACAGCGGAAAGATGACCTGCGTGGCGTAGCGGCCCTTGGCCTCTTCGATCATGGGCACCGAGAAGTCTTTTGACTTGTCCGACGGCCGATAGGCAAAGAAGGTCACGCCCTCGGGCGTCACTGGCTGACCCGCTTTATCCACTAGGACGACGCGGACCGTGGTGGGCTCGTTGGCCTTGATGTCGGGCGGGAAGTCGGTTCTCAAGGTCCAGCCCGGATCCCGGGCACGGCGGGACATCAGGGTCTTCTCGTAGTCCTGCCCGCGCTCGTAAAAGTTGTCGTTGACCAGCCCGGGATTGGTCGCAACGGCCAATACGACCATGGTCAGATTGACCCCCAACACGGCAACCACCAACCCCACCCAGCCAATGACCCAGGGGCTGCGCCAGGCTGAGGTCCCCTTGGCCTCCGAGCTCGTCGTCGTCTGCATCGAAATCACCCCTCCTCGCGCGTTCCCCGCCTGGCACGCGCCACGCGAGATCCTGCTATGTCAAAGGTCCCGGCGTCGAATCCGACCGGGGTGTGTCATGGGAGCGCCGCGACCGGCCTCGGTCGGCGGCACGCCCGGATCACTCCGCAAGGGCTGTGCTAGCGGTGTGGGCCGATAAAGACACTGTCGCGCTCCGAGCGCACCACCTGGCCGTTAGTTCTGGTCGCCTCCACCCGGAAGCGGATGGGCTCCTGCTCCTGGGTGAGGTCCTTCTTGGGGACCTTCACGAAAACCATGGCCGGCGTCACTGATCCGTGACGGATGGTCACCGGCTCCTCAGCACCGACCAACCGCAGGCCCTCGGGCCCCGAGGCACTGATGCTAACAGACAGGTCCTCTGGCGTTTTGTTCAGCATCTTCAGGGTGTACTTGTTCTGTACCGACCCATCGCTCAGGGTGACGAACAAGGGTGCGCGCTCGTGGAGGACTTTTAGATCAATGGCCGCCAGGGACGATAGCCCGTAGACGATCCCCGCCAGGGCGACCGTGAGGATGGTGGAGTACACCCAGACTCGGGGGCGGGCGAACATCGCCTTGGTGGGCTTACCTTCCATCTCGTCGAGGGAGGCATAGCGGATCAGCCCCCTAGGCCGCCCCACCTTCTCCATCACCTCATCACAGGCGTCGATGCACAGGGCGCAGGTGATGCACCCCTCCTGCTGACCATGCCGGATGTCGATGCCCGTCGGGCACACGGCGACGCACTGCTTGCAGTCCACGCAGTCTCCCGTGGTCCGATTGGCGTCCGTCTCCCCTTTCTTGATGCGTCCGCGCGGCTCACCCCGCTTGACGTCATAGGTGGGAATCACCGTGGTCTTGTCCAGCATCACGCCCTGGATGCGAGCGTAGGGGCAGAGCCAGAAGCAGGTCTGCTCCCGCAGGAAGCCGGCAAGGACATAGGTCCCGACAGTGAACAGGACCACTGCGATGTAGACGGCCCCATTAGCCTCCCCGACGAAGAAGTCCCGCCAGAGGCTTGGGGCATCATTGAACCAGGCGACGAAGCTGAAACCGGTCGCGAATCCGATCAGGAGCCAGATGAGGTGCTTCGAGGTCTTGACGAGGACCTTACTCGCGCTCAGGGGTGCCTTGTCGAGCTTGCGACGTTGGGGCGGCGTGCCCTCGAGCTTCTCCTCCACCCAGGTGTAGATATCCGTCCAGACCGTCTGGAAACAGAAGAAGCCGCACCACACACGGCCAACGAGTGCGGTGGCTACGGCGAGCAGGATGGCGAAAAAGAGCAGCAGCAGGGACAACATCCAAAAGTCCTGGGGCAGGACGGTGGCGCCGAAGATGTGGTATTGCCGGTTCGGGATATCGAACAGGACTGCCTGCCGCCCGTCCCAGCGCACATAGGGCCCCAGGAAAAATACCAACCATACGGCGGCGGTCAGCCACTTAACGGTCCGCCAACGCCCGGCGATCCGCTTGGCGTGAATGGTCTCGCCGCCCGTGTTGATGTGCCAATGCTCGGCGTCGGCATAGAGCGCATCGACAGCCGTCTCGGCCCGAATGGGTTCGTTCAGGTTCACAGGAATTCTCCAGGGGGGATCAGTCGCCCCGGCCTGGGACGAGCCGCTGAGCTGACCACAGCCGGCAAAGTTTTAAATTTACCTGCGCCCCAATCCCCATCGCCATGCGTTATGTCAATTTTAACCTGATGATTTAACTTAAATTACCGGAACAAAAAAAGGGGGATGCCCGATCCCCCTCGCCGACCTCATGGGCCATTCCGTCCCGTCACTGGCGTTGATTCTTATGGGCCTCCGCGTCCTGCCTGATCAGGGTCCTGACCTTGAAGAAGAGAAAGACGACGATCACGATGGCGATCACCACCATCAGGACCGACATCCAGGCCACTGGATCCCAGTTCGCGATGTTGCTCAGCACGTTCATTGCGCTTGCTCCTCTCTCCCGTCATTGCCCTCAGCGGACGGCCCCAAGGCAGGGGCCGCCCCAGGGTCCCTATTTGCCGCCGCCGAGCTCGTGCACATAGACCGCGAGCTTCTTGATATCCAGTCCGCTCAGCTTGGCCGCGCCGCCCCGCGTAACATCAGGTCCGAAGGCCGGCATGACGGCATCCCGTGTCTCGGGGATTCCCGGTTGATTGACGCCGTACAGGATGGTGTGTCGGGCGCTCTCGTAGCCGCCGGGCTCGAAGCGCCAGATACCATCGGTCAAATTGGCGGCACCCACGGTGACGATGTCACCGTTTGGCAGCTCCGCAAGGACCCCGTTGGCCTTCTCGCCGTGGCAAGCGGTACACCCCTTGGCTTTGTAAAGGGCCCAGCCCTCCTCGCTACCACCGGTACCCCCCGTCTCCGCCATCTGCACCACCCAGTTCGCAAGGGTGTCAACCTCGTCCTCGGAGAGGATGTTGGCGTGGGCAATCATGGCACTCTTGCGCCCGTTGGTGATCGTCTCGATCAGTTTGGCCGTGGTGCCGCCGTAGAGCCAGTCGTCATCGGCAAGCACCGGAAAGCCGGGGTTGCCCTGGCCACCGCTCCCATGGCAGGCAGAGCAGTAGTCACCGAAGAGGACCTTCGCGGATGCCAGGGTATATTGGGTCAGCCCGGGGTCGGCCAGGATCTGCTCGGGGGACATCCCGGCAATCTGCTCCTCGAACTCGGACCGCCGCGCCCGGACCTGCTCAAGACCCTTTTGGTACTCCTGAATCTGGGACCAGCCCAGGATCCCTGGGGTCGGCTGCTGTCCGATGGGCCACATGGGATATAGGATCGCGTAGCCTACCCACCAGGCGATCGATGCCCAGAAGGCCAGCATCCACCATCGGGGCGGCGGGTTCTTCAGCTCCCGAAGGTTGTCGTCCCAGATGTGACCGGTGTTGTTCTCACCGGGGAATGGGTTATTTTCGGCCATCATTATCTCCGTTGAGCTCGTTGTCCTCTTCGAACGGGATATGCTTCTTCGACTCGAGCCGATCCCGGTTCTTGGGACGGAAGACCTGAAAGTACGCCACGATCATGAGGAGGAAGACGACGACGGTGATGGTGAGACCGATCCAATCATTCGTCGTCATCGCCTCCCAATCGGTGTGGAAGTACTCGGCAAGGCTACTCACGGTAGACCTTGTTCTCATCCAAGGCGGCCATGGTGCCCAAGACCTGCAGGTAGGTCACCAGGGCGTCCAGCTCAGTCTTACCCTCCACCAGGGCGGGGGCGGCCGCGATGTCCCCATCCGCGTAGGGAACGCCGACGGTCTGCAAGCCCTTCATGTGGGTCTGCATCCGCTTGCCGTCCACATAGGCGTCATCGAGCCAGGGATAACCGGGCATGACCGACTCCGGGACCAGGGAGCGCGGCGCTCGCAGGTGCTGACGCTGCCATTCATCCGAATATTTTCCCCCGACCCGCGCCAGGTCCGGGCCGGTGCGCTTCGAGCCCCACTGGAATGGGTGATCGAAGGCCGACTCGGAGGCCAGGGAGTAATGGCCATAGCGCTCCCTTTCGTCCCGGAAGGGCCGGATCATCTGGGAGTGGCAGAGATAACAACCCTCCCGCTGATAGACGTCGCGGCCGGCCAGCTCTAGGGCGGTATAGGGACGCACGCCCTCACCCGGCTTCCAGTTCCAGGCCACCTTGCCACCATCCACGCTCGCGATGGACTCGGCCCCCGCCTTGGCCCAAACGAGCTCGGGGTGCTTGTTATGCTCCATCGTATTCTTCATGTAGAAGAGGGGTACGATCTCCACCAAACCGCCCACCGACAGGACCAACGCCACAATCGTGAGGAGGCCCCAAATGTTGACCTCCAACCATTCCTGGAAGCCCTTCGCCTTGGTCTTCTGCTCAGCCATTGTCTATTACCTCCAGGAATTAGGCCGCGGCCGGTAGGCTGCGGGCCTTCGCCAGGCTGCCCTCGGAGGAGGACTTGGCGACGGTCATCAGCACGTTGTAGAGCATCACGATGGCCCCAAGCAGGAAGATGGCACCACCCACGGCCCGCATGGCGTAGTAGGGATGCATGGCGTCCACGGACTCCACGAAGGTATAGGCCAGGGTCCCATACTCGTCATAGGCGCGCCACATCAGGCCCTGCATAATCCCAGAGACCCACATGGCGACGATATAGACGACGGTGCCGATGGTGGCGGTCCAGAAATGGAAGTTGACCAGCCTCTCCGAATACATCTCGGTATGGAACAAACGGGTCATCAGATGGTAGATGGCGCCGATGGAAACGCCGGCAACCCATCCCAGGGCGCCCGAATGCACGTGGCCCACGGTCCAGTCGGTATAGTGGGACAGGGCGTTGACGGTCTTGATCGACATGACCGGGCCTTCGAAGGTGGACATGGCATAGAAGGCAAGGGCCATGACCATGAAGCGCAGGATATAGTCGGTCCGCAAGCGGTCCCAGGCGCCGGACAGGGTCATCATGCCGTTCACCGCGCCACCCCAGGAGGGGATGATCATGGCGATGGAGACGGCAGCACCCAGGGAGCCCGCCCAGTCAGGCAGCGCGGTGTATTGGAGATGATGGGCGCCGAGCCATACATACCCAAACATAAGGGCCCAGAAGTGGATGACGGAGAGTCGATAGGAATAGACCGGCCGCCCCGCTTGCTTGGGTACGAAGTAATACATGATGCCGAGAAAGCCGGCGGTGAGGTAGAAGCCCACCGCGTTGTGGCCCCACCACCACTGGATCATGGCGTCCTGCACGCCGGAGAAGACGGAATAGGACTTGAAGAGTCCCACCGGGATCGCCAGGCTGTTGACCACGTGCAGATAGACGATCATCACCATCATGCCGAGGAAAAACCAATTCGACACATAAATGTGCGAGGCCTTGCGCTTGGCGATGGTCATGATGAAGTTGAATGTGAAGGCCAGCCAGACCACGGCGATCAGGATGTCGATGGGCCATTCCAGCTCGGCATACTCCTTGGACTGGGTGAGGCCCAGCGGAAGGGTGATTACGGCCAGCACGATGATCGCATTCCAACCCCAGAACACGAACCAGGCCAGCTTGTCGCTCCACAATCGCACCCCGCAGGTGCGCTGCACCGTGTAAAAGGCAGTGGCCATCAGGGTACAGCCCCCAAAGGCGAAGATGACCGCGTTGGTATGGACCGGGCGCAGGCGTCCGAAGGAGATGTAGGGACTATCGAAATTTAGCCAGGGCCAAGCCAGCTCCGAGGCGATGTAGACACCGACGGAGGCACCCACCACCAGGTAGATGACCGCCATGACGGTGAACCAGCGTACAACGTCGAAGTTGTACTTCCGCTCCAATCCGGATTCCATAGACCCTCCCGGGAAATGAAGGAAAAGACATGTGAGGACGCGGCGCTCCAGCCCTGTAGTTCTCCACCCCGATCCCTGGCGCGTAGGCGTCGCCAATCACACTGGATCGGTCCCGGAAAGTCAATATTAGGAAATGCTTGAACCCCATCCCTGGGCCAACGGCCGCAGCTTTTCTTGATCTAGATCAGGCAGCAACCCGAGGGCGAGTAGGGGTCGATCGGGCAAACCCCCCTCAGGGGCTCGCAAGGGGTTGGGCCCCAGGACCGCCGCGCAGATCGGGAGGTGAAGACCGCCTACTTGAAAAAGGAGTCCACGGAAAACCCCTCCTTCTCGAGAATATCCCGCAACCTGCGCAGGGCGTCCATCTGGATCTGGCGCACCCGCTCCCGGGTGACGCCGAGCTCCTGGGCCACCCGCTCCAGGGTGGAGTGCTCATAGCCACGCAGACCGAAGCGGCGCTCCACCACCTCCCGCTGCTTGTCGTTGAGCTTGCCCAGCCAGTGCTCCAGGTTCGACTGGATGTCCTCGTCCTGGATGCGGTCGGTGGGGTCGTCCGCCATCTCGTCCTGGAGCATGTCCACCAGCGGCTTGTCCGCGTCCTTGCTGTAGGGGGTGTCCACGGAGGCGATGCGCTCGTTAAGGCCCAGCATGCGCTTGACCTCGCTGGTGGGCTTTTCGACCACCCCGGCGATATCCTCAGTGGTCGGCTCATGATCGAGCCGCTGGGCGAGCTTGCGCGCCGCCTTGAGGTAGATGTTGATCTCCTTGACGACGTGGATTGGCAGGCGCACGGTGCGAGTCTGATTCATGATGGCCCGCTCGATGGTCTGGCGGATCCACCAGGTGGCATAGGTGGAGAAGCGAAAGCCACGCTCGGGATCAAACTTCTCCACCGCCCGAATCAGTCCCAGGTTACCCTCCTCGATGAGGTCCAGCAGGGGCAAGCCGCGATTCAGGTAGCGACGGGCGATCTTCACCACCAGCCTTAGGTTGCTGACGATCATCCGCTGGCGCGCGGCATTGTCCCCGCGCTGGGCCAGCCGCGCGTACCGAACCTCCTCCTCGGCGGTCAGCAGGCGCGACTCGCCGATCTCGTTGAGGTAGAGCCGGGTCGCGTCGAAATCTCCATCTCCGGATAGGAACCGCTCGCTTGCGGGCTCCACCGCGTCGAGATCGATCCCTTCAACACTGTCCGAGTCCTCACCGGCCACGGCGGTGATCTCCTCAGAGTCCTCCGAGAGCAGCAGGAGGGATTCGCTGTCGGCGTCGATATCTCCATCGAGGTCGACATCGAGGTCGATTGCGGTGGCTTCAGGCTCCTCAGCAGTGGACATCCACATCTCCCTCCATCCGGCGGGATCGAGATCGCTAACGACCAAAACGCGGCAGGGGGACTCCGTCCGAGGGTCTGACGCCGGCTCCCCAGGGCTCACTGGACCTCAGATTCGCCGCCAGTGCCTGGGCCTAGGGCCGAAGTAGACCACCGCCTGTCCGCTGAAGTCTCTGATCCATTCGGCACTTTCCCGTGTCGGTCTCCCCCGGACCGCCGGCGAGAATGGCCTTCACCTTCATACCCCAAGGGTCCGGCGACGCCGGATTACGCCGGGGGTCACGGACGCGGGGGCAGATAGGGGACTGGATCGACCGCCGCCCCGTCGCGGCGGATCTCGAAGTGCAGCAGGTAAACCCCATCCGGCCCTTGGCCGCACTCGGCCAGTGCCTGTCCTCGCTTGACGCTGTTACCTTCCGCGATCAACAACCGGCGGTTGAAGCCGTAGGCGCTGAGGTAGTTCTCGTTGTGTTTGACGATGATAAGGTTGCCGTAACCCTTGAGTCCACTGCCTGCGTAGACCACCTGACCCCCAGCCGCGGCGCGCACCTGGTCCCCGGGCCGGCAGGCGATCCTTACCCCCTGGCGGGCGCGGTCACTGGCGCGAAACCCTTGGCGCAACGCCCCGTCCAGGGGCCAGGCCCAGGTTAGGCCGGAGCCGGAGCCGCGGCTTCCAGGCTCGCCTGCGCCCTGGGTCTGGGCGGGAGGCGAAGCGCGGGGCTCCTGCCTGGGCCGGTCTTGGGACGGAATCCGCTTGGCGGAAACCTGGGTACCGTCCGGAGGGACGATGCGCAGCAGCTTGCCGGCATAGATGACAAAGGGTGGCTTGAGCCTGTTCCATCGGATGAGATCGCGGGTACTGACCCGCCGCTCCTCAGCGATCTCGCTCAGGGTGTCTCCGGAGCGCACCAGGTAGTAGCCCCGAGGGACGGGACCCTTCCAGTCCCACCCGTCCACGGGGGCGGGCCCCTTGGTGCCGCAACCCCCGAGGAACAGCAAGCCCCACCAGGCGATCAAGACAATGGGAACGCAGGCGCACTGGCGCTGCCACGAACCGGGTCCCCCAAGGCAGGGTGCACGAAGGACTAGGTCAAGGACCGAGATCCTGGTGGGTTCACGCATTGCCATGACCCGGCTCGGCCTGCGACAAGCTCGCGTTCAGCCCCAGAAATTATTGGCCAGGACGACCGCGACGATCAGTAGCAGCATGATCCAGCCGATGCGATCAACATAACGGCGCAGGGTGCCCTCCATGCGCTCCCCGCCCCAGGCCATGAGGGCCGCCACCAGGAAGAAACGCGCGCCCCGACCGATGGTGGAGGCCAGCACGAAGGGCAACAGGGACATGGAAAGGACCCCGGCGGCGATAGTAAAGATCTTGTAGGGGATCGGGGAAAAGCCGGCGATGAAGATGGCCCAGATGCCCCACTGATCGAACCAATTCTTGGCTTGCTGGAAGACGGCGTGGTACCTCCCGCCCTCCCCGACCCAGGGCTGGACCAGATCGAAGGCGAAGGCCCCGATCGCGTAACCGAGTAGTCCCCCGAGGACCGAGGCGACCGTCGTCAGGCCCGCGAGCCACCAACTCCGCCGCGGATTGGCCATGCTCATGGGGGCCAGCATCACATCCGGCGGGATGGGGAAGAAGGACGACTCGGCGAAGCTCAGTCCCGCGAGGTAGTAGGGTGCATGGCGATGGCGAGACCACCGCATGACGCGGTCGTAGAGGGCAGAAAAGATCCGCATCAGGACACGCCTCCGAGTAAGGGGACAAAGCTCACCGACTCTAGCACCTCCTTGGCGAATCCCTCCTCCATGCGGGTCACGCGCACCAGTGACTGCCGATCGTCCTCCCCAAGTGGAAGCACCATGCAGCCGCGGGGAGCCAATTGCTGTGCCAGCGCCCTGGGCACCGCCCGGGGCGCGGCGGTGACCAGGATCCCGTCGTAGGGTGCGTATTCCGGCCATCCCAGGTGGCCGTCCGCGTGGCGATAGCGCACGTTTCGCAGCTTGAGCGCGGCGAGTCGCCGCTCAGCCTGCCGCTGGAGGTCCTGGATGCGCTCGATGCTGTAGACCCGCCGCACCAGGGAGGCGAGGACGGCGGTCTGGTAGCCGCACCCGGTGCCCACCTCCAGCACCGTGAGGCAAGGACCCGACTCCAGCAGGGCCTGGGTCATGCGTGCCACCGTGTAGGGTTGGGAGATGGTCTGGCCATGGCCTATGGGCAGGGCGGAGTCCTCGTAGGCGCGGCTCGCCAGGGCCTCGTCGACGAACAGGTGGCGAGGGAGCTCCCGCATCACCCGCAGGACCTCCGGATGGGTGATGCCCGCCTCGCCCAAGCGCTGGATGAGCCGCTCCCGGGTACGTAGAGAGGTCATCCCGATGCCGCGGTGGCTGGAATCCCCCATCAGCCGAACTGACCCAGCCAGCGTGCCACGGAGTCCAGGGCCTGATGGCGGGTCAGATCGACCTGCAGCGGCGTGATGGACACATAGCCGTTGCGGACCGCGTAGAAGTCGGTGCCCGGTCCCGCGTCCTGCTCGGGGCCCGCGGGTCCGACCCAGTAGATGGTGCGCCCCCTTGGGTCCCGCGACGCCACCACCGGCTCCGCCTTGTGGCGATGGCCGAGGCGGGTGGCGGCAAATCCCTTGATCTCTTCATAAGGAATGTCCGGGACGTTCACGTTCAGGATCAGATTCGCCTCCAGGGGTAGCGTCCGCAACTGCTCCACCAGCCGCACCCCGACCCGCGCAGCGGTATCCAGGTGGCGGGGCTCGAAGGCGTCCATGGACAGGGCGATGGCCGGCAGCCCGAGGAAACGCCCCTCGGTTGCCGCCGCGACGGTCCCCGAGTAGATGACGTCGTCTCCCAGGTTCGGCCCATGGTTAATCCCCGCCACCACCAGGTCCGGCTCCTTCTCCAGCAGTCCCGTGATGGCCAGATGGACACAGTCCGTCGGGGTGCCATCAACCCGGATGAAGCCGCGCTCGGTCCGGTTCGCCCTCAAGGGCCTGTCCAGCGTCAGCGAGTTGCTGGCGCCGCTACGATCCCGCTCCGGAGCGACCACCACCACCTCCGCGATGGACTCCAAGGCGGCGACCAGGGCCAGGAGACCGGGAGACTGGTAACCGTCGTCGTTGCTGACCAGGATCTTCATGGGGAGGGGCTTCTATGGGAGGGCCAAGCCGATACCGGCCAAAGCCCCGCGATCATACTGAAAAGCCCGGAGCCAGACACCCGGTTTGCCGGTCTCGTGGCCGGACCGGCTTGATATACTGCGGAAGATGGTCCCAGATGGCCCCGGAATGGGACAGTGGCCACGACCCTAGGCGAAATATGAAAAAACAAATCCAAGATGTTGATATGGAGCTGTTTCGCGAGCAGGTCGAGGGTGCCCAGCCGATCCATCATGAGCTCGCCGAGCCCTATCGCCGCCGGCCCCCGCCGATCCCCCGCCCCCGGGACCTGGAGCTACCCGAAGACGGACCGCAACCAGCCCTGGCCGAGTCCGAGGTCGAGACCCACGACTTCCTGCTCTTCGCACGCCCCGGCGTGCAGCGGCGGCTCGTCGCGGACCTGGAGCGCGGCGCCATCGACGTGGGCCTGGAGGTCGACCTCCATGGGCTCAGCGTGGAGCTCGCCCGCCGCACCCTGGCGGAGTTCCTGACCGAATGCGCCCACCGGCGCGTCCGCTGCGCCCGCATCATCCACGGCAAAGGCCAGCGCTCCTCCGGCCGCCAGCCCACCCTCAAGCAGAAGATCAACTACTGGCTGCGCCTCTACGATCAGGTCCTTGCCTTCTGCTCCGCCACCCAGCGGGACGGGGGAACGGGTGCCGTATACGTGCTGCTGCGCAACCCCAACAAGGCGCGGCGGAGATCTGCCGCCCTCCGGTGAGCGGCAGACCCCCATCCCCCGCGGCTGGTTCGGCGTCATCCGCCACCGAGACCCGGCCAGCCAACTGATGACACGGCGGGTCTCAGCCGGCACGCTCGGCGATCAGGAGGGCGACGAGCAGCGCGAACAGCGCAAGCTCGGCGACGCTCACCCAGATGAGCAGGCGGACGATACGCCGCGACAGTGGCTTCATGCGCAGCCAGTGACGCTCGACGTACCAGCGCCACGGCCGCCACCCCGCCCAGCGCGACCAGGCGCGCAGGTGCCGGTAAAGCGCCCCGCCCCATGCCGTCAGGCTGCGATCGACCTCGGCAACCCGATCCCGGCGCTCCGCCTCCGACAGGCGCCCGTAGTCGTCGATGATCCAGAGCACGGACCCCGTCTCGGTCGGCTCGACGCGAAACAGGGTCCACGCCTTGATGCCGTCTGCATAGTCGAGCCGCAGCCCGTCAGGCAGCCGCATGACGTGCGCCGCCGTTTCCCAGACCTGGCCGTTCGACTGGTTGTCGATCCGGAAGCGGACCTCATCCGGTCCTGGTGTCTCCCAGGAATCGAAGATCCACATCGGGTTCACCCGCATCAGGCGCAGGGGATCGCCCAGGAGCGCGAGCAGGCCGTTTGGCGCGAGGGTTGTGGCGACCGAGACCCAGGCGGAATCCTCGCCCGCCCCGGGCGGGGGACCCTCAGGCATTGAGGTTGGGTACGATGATCAGGGGGATCGGCAGGCCGCGCGCCGCGACCTCCAGGTCGAGGCGCGAGCGCAGTCCCTGCGCGCCCCTC
>JBGSUY010000486.1:0-1511 GCA_041753195.1 Chromatiaceae bacterium | reverse complement strand
CAGCTCCGCCCCCGCCTCGGTCATGGGCAGCCGCCGCTCGGCCTGGAGCTGCTCGATGGCCTGGCTCGGCTGGGCCAGCAGGAAGGTGTTGGCGCTGTTCTCGGCGATGGCCCGCCCGGTGGGGTTGCTGTAGAGGTCGTTGAGCGACTGGGTGACGGTCACCGCCGCGCCGCCGTACTTGCGAAAGCGCCGGTAACCGGTCTCGATGAAGCGCGCCACGTCGCCCTGGGTGAGCAGATCCCAGGCCTCGTCGATCACCACCAGCTTTGGCTGGGCACGGTCCCCGAGGTACATGACCTGCTGGATCTGGTAGATGAGCTGCAGCAGGACGACCTGCTGGAGGTGCTTCCTTCCCTTCAGCTCCTCGAGCTCCAGCACCACGAAGTTGGACGCGAAGGCCACCGTGTTCGCCCCGTTGAAGAAGCGCCCGTATTCCCCCGCGGTGGTGAAGGGGTAGAGCTGCTGGCCCACGTCGCGGATGCGCCGGTCCTCATCCGCCAGCAGGGCCTCGGCCACGTCGTCCACGGTCATGGCGGTGCCCTTGGTGTCCCACAGGGATTTCAGCGCCCGCTTGAGGCCCGCGGTGCGGTAGTCCCCCAAGGGCTCGGTGGGGGCGGCCATGGCGGTCACCAGGGCGGTGATGACGTCGGCCTCCTCCTCCCAGTTGCGGATCAGCTCGAAGGGGTTGAGGCACAGGGTCGCCTCGCGGGTGAAGGCGACGAACTGGCCTTCGAGCGAGGCGCACAGGTTCTCGTAGGAGCGCCCCACATCGATCACCCAGCAGCGCCCGCCGACGCTTAAGTTGGTGGCCAAGAGCTCGTTGGTGAGGAACGATTTGCCCGATCCCGACTGGGCGGCGATCACCGCGTTGTAGTTCGACGCCGTGTCGAACAGCGACAGGTCCATCAGCTGCCCGGAGCGGGCGACCAGGTTGAGCACCGGCGTGCCCGTGCCCTTCCAGTCGCCGAACACCGGCATCAGGGTCACCGCCTGGGTGGTGGCGAGGGTCCGATAGCGCATGGTGTCCCTGAGCACCGCGCGCTCCGCCCCGAAGGGCAGACAGTGCAGAAACAGCGGCAGACTGAAGAAATGGTCGGCCATGACCTGGAAGCCGAGCTCACGCCAGTAGGTGCGGAGATTCGAGAGCGCCGCCACCGCCTCCGCCGGCGGGGTGAAGAGCACCAGCCCCAGATAGGCCTTCAGCGGGCGGTCCCCATTGTCCAGGGCCTCGAACAGCACGTCGAAGCCGTGCTTGCGCTGGGCGAGGTTGGGCAGGAACTTGACCAGCGGCCCATAGGCCATGTTGGCGGCCCATTGGCGCTGAGCGGTGAGCTGCACCCGGGTCGCCTCGGGCTCGGGGAAGTGCAGGTTGAGGGTCACCAGCAGGTTGTGGCGCACCCCGCGGGTGCCCGAGAGCGGGTCACCCAGAAACCGCGCGGCGAGGCCAAAGCCCAGCCGATCCGGGAAGCGTTTGACCGACAGGGTCTGCACCCGGCAGCCGCCGAGGCGCA
>JBGSUY010000485.1:0-1602 GCA_041753195.1 Chromatiaceae bacterium | reverse complement strand
CAGCTCCGCCCCCGCCTCGGTCATGGGCAGCCGCCGCTCGGCCTGGAGCTGCTCGATGGCCTGGCTCGGCTGGGCCAGCAGGAAGGTGTTGGCGCTGTTCTCGGCGATGGCCCGCCCGGTGGGGTTGCTGTAGAGGTCGTTCAGGGACTGGGTGACGGTCACCGCCGCGCCGCCGTACTTGCGAAAGCGCCGGTAGCCGGTCTCGATGAAGCGCGCCACGTCGCCCTGGGTGAGCAGGTCCCAGGCCTCGTCGATCACCACCAGCTTCGGCTGGGCGCGGTCCCCCAGGTACATGACCTGCTGGATCTGGTAGATGAGCTGCAGGAGCACCACCTGCTGGAGGTGCTTACGGCCCTTCAGCTCCTCGAGCTCCAGCACCACGAAGTTGGACTCGAAAGCCACCGTGTTCGCCCCGTTGAAGAAGCGCCCATACTCCCCCCGGGTGGTGAAGGGGTAGAGCTGCTGGCCCACGTCGCGGATGCGCCGGTCCTCATCCGCCAGCAGGACCGCGGCCACATCGTCCACGGTCATGGCGGTGGCCTTGGTGTCCCACAGCGATTTCAAGGCGCGTTTCAAGCCCGCGGTGCGGTAGTCGCCCAAGGGCTCCGTGGGGGCGGCCATGGCGGTGACCAGCGCGGTGATCACATCCGCCTCCTCCTCCCAGTTGCGGATCAGCTCGAAGGGGTTGAGGCAGAGTGTGGCCTCGCGGGTGAAGGCGACGAACTGGCCCTCCAGCGAGGCACAGAGGTTCTCGTAGGAGCGCCCCACGTCGATTACCCAGCAGCGCCCGCCCACGCTTAAGTTGGTGGCCAAGAGCTCGTTGGTGAGGAACGATTTGCCCGATCCCGACTGGGCGGCGATCACCGCGTTGTAGTTCGAGGCGGTGTCGAACAGCGACAGGTCCATCAGCTGCCCGGAGCGGGCCACCAGGTTCAGGACGGGGGTGCCGGTGCCCTTCCAGTCGCCGAACACCGGCATCAGGGTCACCGCCTGGGTGGCGGCGAGTGTCCGGTAGCGCATGGTGTCCCGGAGCACCGCGCGTTCCGCCCCGAAGGGCAGACAGTGGAGGAAGAGCGGCAGGCTGAAGAAATGGTCGGCCATGACCTGGAAGCCGAGCTCGCGCCAGTAGGTGCGCAGGTTCGACAGCGCCGCCACCGCCTCCGCGGGCGGGGTGAAGAGCACGAGCCCCAGATAGGCCTTCAGCGGCCGGTCGCCGTTGTCCAGGGCCTCGAACAGCACGTCGAAGCCGTGCTTGCGCTGGGCGAGGTTGGGCAGGAACCTGACCAGGGGCCCATAGGCCATGTTGGCGGCCCACTGGCGCTGGGCGGTGAGCTGAACGCGCGTCGCCTCGGGCTCGGGGAAGTGCAGGTTGAGGGTCACCAGCAGGTTGTGGCGCACCCCGCGCGTGCCGGAGAGGAGGTCGCCCAGGAAGCGCGCGGCGAGCCCAAAACCGAGCCGATCGGGGAAGCGCTTGACGGACAGGGTCTGCACCCGGCAGTCCCCGAGGCGCAGGCTCCGGGCGTCGACCTCCAGGGCCCGGTCCAGGTCCAGGAGCTGCTCGCGGATCAGGCGCCCCGGGTCGCACTCGGGGACGATGCGATC
>JBGSUY010000484.1:0-1657 GCA_041753195.1 Chromatiaceae bacterium | reverse complement strand
TGGCGAAGAGCCGGTCGCGGGTGGAGCGCAGGCTGTCCGCCTGGGCGCGCCCGCGGGCCTCGGCGAGGGCCTCGGCGGCATTGGCGAAGAGCACGGTAAAGAGCAGGATCAGGGTCACGGCAAGGTCGAACCCGAAGGGCTGCCCCGCCAGAATGTCCTGAATGGTCAGGCCCAGGGTCACCAGGGTCCCAACCCCCACCACCAGCATCACCGGATTGTGGGCGAGTCGGCGCGGGTCGAGCCGGAGGAAGGAGTCGCCGACCAGCGTCACCAGGGTGGCGGTATCCAACAGCTTGAGTTGCTTGCGTTTCATAATAGGAGCGCCTTCGGGTCAGCGGGCCAGGGTCAGGGTCTCCGCCAGGGGACCCAGGACCAACACCGGAAAGAACGCGAGCAGCGTGAACATCAGGATCACCGCCAGGGTGAAGACCGCGAAGGTCAGGGTCCCCGGATCCAGGGTGCCGGCACCGGTGGGGGCGACCCGTTTGGCCCCCATGCGCGCGGCGATGGCTAGCGGTGCCAGGATGGGGATGAAGCGCGCCAGGATGAGGGCGACCGCGCAAGTCAGATTCCACCAGACCGTATTGTCCCCTAGCCCCTCGAAACCGGAACCGTTGTTGGCGAAGGCGGAGCTGTACTCATAGAGGACCTGACTCAGGCCATGGAATCCCGGGTTGGAGTTGCCGGCGACCCCCGGGACCGACAGCGCCGCCGCCGTGAACCCCAGGACCAGAAGCGGCTGCAGGAGCAGCGTGAGGGAGATCAGCTTGATCTCCTTGGTCTCCAGGGGCCGGCCATAGAGCTCGGGTGCACGCCCCACCATCAGGCTGCCGAGGAAGGCCGCCAGCAGCAGAAAGACCAGGTAGTTGATCAGCCCCACCCCGACCCCGCCGAAGACCGAGTTGATCCACATCCCCATCAGGGTGGCCGCCCCGCCCAGGGGGTTGAAGGAGTCGTGCATGCCGCTGACCGACCCATTGGAGGTCTGGGTGGTGAAACTCCCCCAGAGTGCGGTGGCCGTGGCCCCGAAGCGCACCTCCTTGCCCTCCAGGTTCGGCCCCTCCGCGGCCAGCCCGGCAAAGGCCGCGTTGGGCTGGTTCTCCGACCAGATGGCCAGCCCCGAGAGCAGGGCCGAGAGGACCAGCATCACGCCCAGGATCGAGACCGCCAGCCGCCGCCGTCCGGTGAGATAGCCCGCCGCCACGACCAGCGCGATGGGCAGGAGGACGATGGCGACCGTCTCGACGAAGTTGGACAGCGGCGTGGGGTTCTCCAGGGGCACCGAGCTGTTGGGCCCGTACCAGCCGCCCCCGTTGGTGGCGAGCTGCTTGATCGCCACCATGGGCGCCACAGGTCCCACGGGGATGCGCTGCTCGGCCAGTCCCGCTTGCGGGTCCAGTGGCCGGGCAGTCTGGGCGCCTTCCAGGGTGCTGGGCACCCCCTGCCAGGCCAGCACCAGCGAGAGCACCAGCGCCAGGGGCAGGAGCACCCGCAGGATGGTCCGAACCAGGTCCCGGTAGAAGTTGCCCACTGGGGCCTCCGCGCCCCGACCAGCGGCCGACAGACCGGCGGTGCCCTAGGAGCGGGCAAGCAGGGTTCGCAGGATGGCCACCAGGGCCGCCATCCCCGCCGCCGGGGTCACCACCTGCATGGTGAC
>JBGSUY010000483.1:0-12418 GCA_041753195.1 Chromatiaceae bacterium | reverse complement strand
GGCTGCCGAGCCCCGGCTACCGCGGGGTGGTGGCCGACTGGGATGGCCACATCATCGGGGTCCTGAGCACCATCCCGGCGGGGCTCCACATCGGCGGAGAGCCGGTCCAGGCCTGGTGGTTCGTGAACGTCCTGGTCCATTGGGGACTGACCCGCCAGGCCCTGCGGGCGCACCGGCGCGCCGCCGCTCAGGGCTCCGCGGACCTCTCGCAGGGCATCGCAGCCGCCCTCTTCGATCACCCGGCCGGCGGACCCATCCAGCTCGGCAAGCACATCGCCGACTCCATGATGACCATCGCTGAACGGGTGGGCTTCGTGCCCCAGCCCGAGACCGGGACCCTCCACCGCCGAGTCTCCGCCCGGCACACCCTTGCTCGGTTCTTGGGAGCACCCTTGGGGCACCTGCTCGGCACCGTCGCGGATCTCGCCCTGGGGCCTATCCCCCTCGCCCGGCTGCCTGTACGCCACCATGAGGGTCCCTTCGACGTCCGTTTCGACCGTCTCTGGGAGTCGGTCAAGGGCGCCTATCCCGCCATCTGCCGGCGCGACTCGGCCCTGCTCGACTGGCGCTACCGCCACCACCCGGATGGCGACTACCGCATCCTCACCCTGGACTCGGCCGAAGGCCTGCGTGGCTACTGCGTGATCAAGGTCTTCGAGCGCGCCGGCCGGCGACGCGGGAAGATCGTCGATCTACTCACCGCGCCTGGGGACCAGGAGGCCCAGGCCACCCTGCTGGCGGCGGCGCTCCGGGAGCTGCGCCGCCGGCGGGTGGAGCGCGCCGAGTGCTTCTATGTCGGGGCCATGCTGAAACGGACACTCTCAGGACTCGGTTTCACACCCAGGCTGAGCAAGACCCAGCGCCCCCAGCCCCTGATGACCCGGCGCCTAGCCGCCGAGGCGTCCGGCATCTATGTCACCCAGGGGGATGGGGACGGGGGCTGAGACCACCCCACCGCCTCCGACTCCACGCGCCATGACCCCACTGCGCCGACTCCGCCAGCGACTCGCCCGGGAGCTCCGCAAGCGCGCAGACCGGCGCGAGGAGCAGGCTCGCCAGCCCCAATGGTTCCTACTGGCTGGATGGCGGGGAGCCGAGGCCCGCTGCCGCCCCAACCCGGCCGGTCTGTCACCGATATTCCCGCCGGACGACCGCTTCTGGGCCGACCCCTTCGCCTGGTCCCAGGGCGGCCGGCACTACATCTTCTGCGAGGAATACCCCTTCGACACCCGCCGGGGACGGATCAGCGTGCTGGCCCTCGATGCCGATCTGCGGCCCCAGGGCCCCGCGGTGCCGGTCATCGACGAGCCCCGCCACCTCTCCTATCCATTCCTCTTCGAGCACAAGGGCGCCCTCTACATGGTCCCCGAGAGCGCCCGCAGCCAGCGAGTGGACCTCTACCGCTGCACCGAGTTTCCCCATCACTGGGTCTTCGAGCACAGCCTCCTAACCGGGATCGAGGCGGCTGACGCCACACTCTTCGACCATGAGGGCCGCTGGTGGCTTTTCTGCGCCGCCCGCCAAGGAAAGGTGCGGATCAACGCGTCACTCTTCGCCTTCCATGCGGACTCGCCGCTCAGCGACCGCTGGAGCCCCCACCCCCGCAACCCCCTGGTGCTGGACTATGGCGGAGGGCGTCCTGCCGGGCGCGTGTTCCGGGACGGCTCCGGCTCACTCATCCGACCCGCACAGGACTGCGTCCCCCGCTATGGCGACGGCCTGGTGCTGAACCGCATCCAGACCCTCACCCCAGAGCGCTACGCGGAGCGGCCCATCTGGCGCACCAACGGCGAGTCGGCCGGGGGCTGGCGCGCACTCCACCACCTGGACTGGCACGCCGGGCTCCTGGTCATGGACGCCCAGCGCCTGATCCCCAAGGCCGGGGCCTAGCACGGGGCGATTTGCCGGCCCCCACCCCAACTGGCGCACAATGTCCGGGAGAGCGAGCGGACGAGAGACACCATGGCCGAGGACAGACCCTTCTGGGAGATCACCAAGCTGCGCGACATGACCCCGGAGCAATGGGAGTCCCTTTGCGACGGCTGCGCCAAGTGCTGCCTGGAGAAGTTCGAGGAGGAGGAGACCGGGCGCATCGTCTACTCCCAGGTGGCCTGCACCCTCCTGGACCTCGGCACCTGCCGCTGCCGGGACTATGCCAACCGGGCGGCCAAGGTACCGGATTGCGTCACCCTGACCCCGGCTGAGCTGGCGCGGCCCCAATGGCTTCCGGAGACCTGCGCCTACCGCCGCCTCGCCGAGGGCAAGCCCCTGCCCCCCTGGCACCCCCTGATCACCGGCGATGCTGGCTCCGTGGAGGAGTCCGGTCACAGCGTGCGCGGCCGGGTCATCGCCCCCGAGCCGGACACCGACCCCCTGATGCACCTGATCGACTGGATCCGCTGATTCCGCCCAAGTCCGCGATACGCGGATTGCGGTCGCCCGAAGCCGGCCGCTTGGGTGACCGCAGAGGACGCATTGCAGTCACTGACCGCCGAAGCGACGATCCGGACGAGGTTCCACAAAGCGGACGTTGCGCGGCGATCTCCCGCAGGCGGTTTCACCCTGTGGCGATCCAGCAATTCCCACTGGGCAACAGGCCGTTCCCGAACCGTGGACGCAAAGACGAGCGCTGCGTTGATCACCGATGCCGCTCCCGTCGAGCGGATTGTCGTGGCTCTCGGTGAGCCACCACGCCCGCCGCCGATCGCCCCGCCCGCGGACCACCCGCGTGGGAGGATCCTCCCGCGCCGATGCTGGACTGAGCCCTCCTCGGCCAGCCCGAGCCCGACGTCGAGTTTGATCAGCGCGTCTCCTGGTAACCGCCATCCTCTGCCACAGAGGGTGCCGCCGCCCCAAGTCTCACGCCAGCCCGCTGCATCTGAAATCTCCTCCCAAACCCCGCCGAAGGGCGTTCCGACACCTCCGAGATGTCCGCGCCGCTCTTGGTTGAGCCCTGACCAGCCCTCTGGCCCTCGCTAGCCTCTCGGCCTGACGCCGCCTTGGGATCGCAGAGGCGCTTGAATTTCCTATGCGTCCCTCGGGAAGTGCTGATCTATTGTGCTTCCCGTGCGAGCCAAAGATGGCCGGCTGACCGAATGCCAGGATGGCATTCGACCCGTGTCTGCCAAGGTGCCGGCTCAGATTGAGCCGATCGGTTCGGATCGAGCCGACCGGACCGCCCCTGAACGCCATCCGCATCTCCCCGTTTTCTGGATTTTCTCAATAAAAACAGAATTTCGCGAACCTGGCCCGCCTTGTGCGTTGTCGAGGGTGCCACCGAATCTCCGGGCCACATCGCACTCTGGCCGGGGAATCCGGAAGGCTCCTTTAGGCACACAACTCCAGGAGAGCACCATGGGCAAGTTCCACCTAGAGCGCGACACACGAAACGGCTGTCAAGGCGCGGGGGAGAGGAACCTGATCGAGCGGCGTTCACCAACGCGACGCACGCCTCGTCCAGAAGCCAATTACCAGACCTCAAGGCGCGCGGATCGCGCCTGCCAGCGGTATCCACTCGCACTTTTCCCGCTCGCCTCAGGCGCCACACCGACGCCGGTGGACCAGCGTTGCGTTGGGCACCGAGGCTCATTCGGAGCCGGGTCAACTTCCCAGAGCGTCGGCATAGCCGCCGGCAGGCGGGGCATGTCTGGCCTCCGAAGCCTCACCCTGGCCAGCGCAGTGTTGCTCTCCCTCGCGGCCCCGGCGCCCGGGATCGCCGAGGCATCCGACCCCTTGGTCTGTGAGGACGTGCCCGGTGGCAGCGGCTACTGCGACATCGTCATCACGCCCACGATCGTCTTCCGGGCGCCCGCCGCAAGCATCGTTTTCGCGCCGGACCGCCAGAGCTTCGACATCGACGATGACGTGACCCTGACGACCCCAGTGGGCGACCTCACCCTGATCGGTCAAATCCACTTCGAGTACTCGGGGGTGGGGGCGGAGCTCCCGCTCGAGGTCACGGGCACCGTGAGGGCCCCGCTCGCCGATCTCCCGCTGTTTGCCGATGCCACGTTCCGCTTCGAGCCGCTTGCCTCGATCGGCATCGCTTCGCGAGACAGGGTTCGGCAGCTGTTGGAGGGCGGGGGCGAGCGCCTGCCCCTGGCAGAAAACTACGAACTGAACGAGAACGGCGAATGGCAGCTGATCGAGCCGGCCTACGTGTTCTTCCATTTCGAGAGCGGTCTCGAATTCGACATGCCCCTGGGCGCCATGCTCGGCCTCAGCGCGGATGCGGAAGATCCTTTCCAGTTCACGGTGCCAGGGGACAAGACGGTCACCTTCATACTCGATCCCGCGGATCCGTACTTCTACTTCACACCCGACGGGCAGAAAGCGAACGAGGCGAACGAGGTGGACAAGGAACTGCTCGCCCTGCAGCTTCGCGTCGCCGACGAGCTCGACGCCATGCTCGCGAGCGGCCAGATCGCCGATCCGGCGCGCTTCGACGAGGCGCTTGCGAACATCCTGCTCCTGGACGAGGGACAGCTCGCGGGCCTCGCGATGGACATGATCAGAAACGCGGGCCCGGATGTGGATCCGGAGGTCATGGCCCGCGTCGAGGGGCTCAGCGCCGAGACCCGGGAGCTTTACCAGAGGCGAAACGATCCGGACGCTCTGGCATACGACCAGGCCAATCCCGACCAGCCGCCAACCGACGTGCCCGACAACGCGGCCGACTTCGCCGTACCGAACATGGATCGCAGTAAGCTGGCCGACAACCAGAAGGCCGCCGACGAGATGCGCGGAAAGAAGACCGAGTCCGGCGGGGAGGACGCTGGCTTCGGGCTTCCCGAGATCAACGCGCTGGCCTTCTCCTGGCTCGGCGGCATCCCCTTCGTCCCCGAGACGACTTGGGGCCTGCCCGAGGGTATCGGCGGCTTCCGCGGACAGATCCTGCTTGCCTCCACCATCCCGCTCTCGCCCGTGGTGGAGCTCGAGGGGACGGTCGTCTCCTACGTCGGCCAAGAGGGGGTCGAGCTCGGCGGCAACGGATTCGTCTCCGTGTCGGTCGATCTGATCCCGGGCTTCCTCTCCTTCAGCTTCCCGCTGGGCAGCGCCAGCGCGGGCGTGCGTTTGCTGGCCAATGAGCAGGCCAGCTACTTCAGCGGCATCAATCACCCCGACCTCTCCTTCCTGCCACCGCAGATCCCCTTCGTTCCCGCACAGACCTCGAAGGTGGCCGGCTATGTCAGCACGTTGTACCCTGAGGAGTCGTTCATCGCCGCCTATGGCGCGTTCGGCTACGACCTCTCCGGCCTGCGCGCGGCGACGGGCCTGCCGCTGAACGATCTGGACCTGGCGAAGGTGCAGATGCGCATCGACCGCAACGGCGTGTTCGCCCGCGGCCTGAGTGACGTGAGTCTGCATCCGTCCCTCGCGACGGAAGGATCCGCGGAGGTTGAGACCCTGGTCGGCATCGAACGGCCCGAAGACACCTACCTCCGCATGACTGGCAGCCTGCAGGTGGCTGGTTTCGGTCTCAGCCCCGCCATGGCCGAGGTCGACGGCAACGGCCTGTTCGTCAGCGGGGACTTCAGGACGCCCCTGTCGTCGATTCGCCTGACCGGGAACGTCACGAGCCATGGGCCTGAGCTCACCGGCACGGCCGCCATCGTCTTCCCCCTTGGCGACATTACGGCCGCGGCGGACAAGGCGCGCCAGCAGGCGCTGAAGGCCCAGGAGGATCTCGCCGCGATCAATCAGGAGATCGCGCGACAACGCAGCATCGTGCAGGCGGAGCGGGATCGCGACGCCCGGGCCGTGGCGAGTGCCGAGGCCGCCGTGGGAGAGGCGCAGGCGACGGTCAATTCCCTAAAGAGCGCGATCGCCCGCGAGCAAAGCAACATTCGTACATGGAAGAGCCAAATCAGCAGCAAGTACAACTGGTACAAGAGCCAACCCTGGTACAAGAAGGCCAGCGCCTACGCGAGCTACCTTGCCTACGCCGCGAGCAAGAACGCGAGCATCGCGGCGGCTTCCGCAAGGATCGCCGCCTACGAAGCCTCGCTGGCGGCGGCGAACTTGGTCCTCTCGGGCGCTCAGCAGGCGCTGGTAGTCGCTCAGCAGGCGATCGTCACCTTCCCGGTTGACGCAGACCCCCGGGTCGCCGGGCTCTTCGCCGCACGCGAGACGGCTGAGCTGGCGTTGCGGGTGGCAGAGGCAGCCTTGGCAGCCGTCCCGCAGATCGACGGCGACCTCGAGGCGCAGATCGCGGTCACCCTCGATCAAGCCGGACTCAGCGGTCGGGTGTTCGCCAAGCTCAACGGTCAGACCCTGCAGGAGGGAACGGTGACCTTCGGCGCCCATCCGAAGGCCTGCATACAGCTCGCCGAAGTCGGTGAGGTCTGTACGGCCTTTTAGATGCAAAAATGGCTAAGGTGCTGATCAAAGGCCAGGATGGCCTTTGATCAGTTGCTCCCTAGGCAGCCAGGACGCTGGCACGAGGGGGCGGTACCCAGGTACCGCCCCCACGAATTTGAATAGCGATCAGAGTCCAAACTCAGCGATGCGGCGCTTTAGCGTCGAGAGCGGCATATCCAGCGCTCGGGCAGCCGCGGCCTTGTTGTTGCCATTGCGGGCCAACGCATCTTGGATCATCTGGCGCTCGAGCATCTTGAGCTGAGCCGAAGACGAGGAGGCTGGCTCGGTCGCCGCCGCTTCCGCCTTAGCTTGTGGGGCATCCCGCCTTGCCGCGGTCAGGAGTAAGTGCTCTGGGCGGATCTCACCTCCCTGACGAAGTACCGTTGCGCGCTCCAGCACATTCCGCAGCTCCCGAGCGTTTCCTGGCCAGGCGTAGCGCTGTAATTCGGACAGCGCATCTGGCGTTATCCGGCAGCCCAGATTCAACCGGCGCGCGAAGTTCTGCACCAGCAGTGGTATATCGTCCAGGATCTCCCTGAGCGGGGGAACCCGCATGGTAATGACGGATAATCGGTAGTAAAGATCCGCACGAAACGTCCCAGCCTCGACCATGGCCTCGAGATCGCGATGGGTTGCGGCGATGACCCGCACATCGACCGGGCGCGGCCGGTCAGAACCTACGGGAACGACCTCCCGGCTCTCCAACACCCGCAGAAGCTTCGGTTGGAGATCGAGCGGCAGCTCACCGATTTCATCGATGAAGAGCGTTCCTCCGTCCGCTCGCCGGAAAGCGCCATCCCGGGGGGCCGCTGCGCCCGTGAACGCGCCTTTTACGTGACCGAAGAGGTCATTCCGCATCATCTCGGTATCGGTGACCGAGGCATCGAATACCATAAGGTTTCCGGGCCTTCCGGAGAGCTCATGCAGTGTGGTCGCAACCATTTCCTTACCCGAGCCGGATTCACCCGTGATGAGTACCGTCATGGACGTAGGCGCGACCGCTTTGATCATGCCGTACAATTCGCGCATCGGCGCGCTTCCACCGACCAGGGCGCCGAGACGGTCTTCCAACCCGACCTCGTACTGACGCTCCTCGGTTTCCTGCTTGATCGCTATCTCCGTATCCCCCAGAAAGCAGGTGTCACCTGGCTGCAGATACGCTTCGACGACCCTCCCGCCCTGCAAATAGATTCCATTAGTCGAGCCCAGGTCCCGGATCAATAGTCCATCCGGCGTCGCACGCAGCTGTGCGTGATGTCGCGACACGGTTCGATCCGTCAGCACGACATCATTGTCCGACGCGGTCCCGATCGCAACGATCGACAGGGGCAAACGACGCTTCATTCCAGCGTCAGAACCTGAGACAACCTCCAGTTCGATACAGTCCAGACGAATCTCTCGGAGTCGCCGAGCCGGCATGGAAATCGTCTGTGTCGTCGTGGAGTCAGATTCGGACATCACGATTAGACGATCGTATTCACGATCCACTTGACCAAGCTCGCAAAGGGAACTTGAGTGAGTACCACCGCGACCAAGGGCAGCCCCGCAGCCAGCAGCAGTTGCAGTGTGGAGGTAAGATCCAAGGGTCCGAAGCGCAGCCGCTGCACGCTCTCGACGATCGCGTTAAGGTCCGCGGCCGACGACGGATCATCCGACCCCAGCAGCTCTTCTCCTCCTTTTCCGGATCCGAACCAATTGCGGTGGAATGCCAGATAGTGCTGACTGGCCAATCGGCCGTATTCTACCAACGCCTTTTCCCGAATCTGGTAGAGCTGCGGAACGAATATCAGCAAAGGGCCGACCACGAGCATCACGCAGAGCCCAACGCAGACGGCGAGGGCCAGCCAGACCGTCTGGGCGCTATGATGCTCGAGCCCGATGTCCGTGACCATGGCGGAGGCAATCACGGCACTCAGGGCGAAGATGAATCCGTTGAAGATGCTCGGGTAGATGGTTAGGAATCCAAGCCCCCCCGAGCGGTCCGGGTGCAGCGGCATCAACTGCAGGGGCAGGCGGGAGATGTTGCGCAGCAACGCGGCCCAGACCCCGAGGCGCCAGATCCAACGAAATACCAGAAAGAGAAACAAGGGCGTACTGAGAAGACGCGCGGCCTCCCCGGCCCAAGACAGTACGATTGCCCCCTCCACCGCCCTGCCCTCCCAACTCGCACCCGTAAGATCCACCAAGATCGACGTGCTCAGGCCCGCCCCCACCAGAACCAACGCCAGGATCAACCCCTCGGCAAAGGTCGAGCTGGAGCGACGGTCGGCAACCGCGAGCGTTGAGCTGAAGGCTGGTTGGTCGGCGTCCGAGGGGATCTGCGCCTCCCGAAAGTGACGCGCTACGAGGATTAGGCGCCCGTCGGCGTAACGCTCAGTCGCCACCATGACCCTTACGGCAATCAGGTAGCGCGTATAGACCATCCAGTCGGTGAAGTACCCCCAGCCCGAATAATCTTTGTCCAGAAGCGACTGCGCCACGGCGAGGAGCGCGGGAGGGATCCATGCCAGCATCGCCAGACTGAAGGCGGCGCGGGGAGCGGGAAGCCGATCCGCCCCGGATATCCGCAGCCAGCGCGGGAGGTCGGAAACGGGGCCCCCAACGACCAGCGAGAAGCGATCGTCGGGTCCCCCGCAACCGGACTGGGTCAACGGGCTGCCCCAACCGTGGGCGTGTCGCGCCCCCGCGCCGAGACCCCGTAGGAGGCTCGTTCGGGTGTCTCTTCATGCATCCCCACCATCTCCTCCCGTGTGCAGCTCCGCCAACGTCTTCGAATCTAGCAATCCCGTGCTGGCCTTACAAATTGAAGCGTCAGAGAAATCAGTCGACTCCGACCGAGGCGCTATTCTCGCCCAAGGCGCGCACCTTGACGATCAGCCCCGGATTGCCGCCACATTGCGTGGAACGAGAGGGACCGAGCACCTCGCTGGGTTCAAGCGGGTTCGGTGCTCGCAAGCTTGGGCCGGGACGTCCGCGTACCGGCTTCCGTGTCGTTATTGAAGGCGCCGGGCGAGGCCGCCCCGCCCCGACATTCACCACAGATGCAAAGGTCATATCGCGATGGTGCCATTGCTTCCCATGCGGGTCGCGCGAGCGCTTTTCGCCCTGCGACTGCTCGTGCTCCTGCCAGGCCCTTGGGCGGAGGCAGCGGCGAGCCCACCGGCCGCCGACACATCCGTTCACGCCGAGGACCACCACCTGACCCATCGCCTCCTCACGGACATCGAAAAGGCCGTCGCCCGGGTCGAGCTCTGGCTGCAGCGCTACGGCTACGGCGCCGTGTTCGTCGTCGTCGGAGTCGAAGGGTTCGGAATGCCCGCCCCCGGACAGACCATCCTGGAGGCGGGGGCCGCGGCCTCGGCTGCTAGGGGCTCGCGGTTGCGCATCCACTGGGTGGTGCTCGCAGCCTTCCTGGCGGCCTCCCTCGGGGCGGCCCTCGGGTACCTCTTTGGCCGCACGGGAGGGCGACGCTTGCTCAAGCGCCTGCGCATCCCGGAACGACACCTGGAGCCAGCAGCACCTGAAGACCTATCTCGCACTCGCGGGTGACGACGACTGGAACGCGTAGCGCGTGCCGGCCTATGTGGAACGCGAATTTCGGCGTTACCTCGAGTGCGGCATTTTCGCCTACGGTTGCGCCCGCGCCCGCTGCCCGGACTGTGGGAGTGATTTTCTCGTTGCTTTCTCGTGCAAGGGGCGCGGGCTGGGCCCATCGTGCAACGCCCGGCGGATGGCGGAGACCGCGGCGCACCTGGTCGATCACGTCTCCCTGCCACTGCCGGTGCGCCAGTGGGTCCTCTCGGTGCCCAGGCGGCTGCGCTGGTACCTGGAGCGCGAGTCGCGGGCGATCAGCGCCGTGCTGCAGATCCTGCTGCGCGTCATCGAGGCCTAACTGCGCCAGGGTAGCGGCGCCGGCTCGCACGCGCGCCTCCCGGCGCGATGAGCTTCATTCACCGCTTCGGTTGATCCCTCTACCGCCACGTCCACGACCACTGCTGCTTCATCGACGGGGTGTTCGAGCCGGTCGCGGATGCCGCCGATGTCCCCGAAGCTGTCCGCTTGTGGCGGGTCCGGTTCTACTAGCGGCAGACTGGTTCAACCCGTGGGGGGGCGGCAGGCCTCGCCTCCATTCTCGCTAGAATGTCCGCTTTCTGTCCCAGCGGCCTCCGGACTCTTACTGGCGTGAGTGACGGCATAGCGCGTAGAGCCGACATTCAAGGGGCTGATGTGAAGCGGCAGCTCTTTTTGCAAAGAAGCTGGCGGGGGTCGCGCGTCATCAGGCGCGAACGGGGGCTCTGTCAGCACCCTGGCCTCAGATGGTCGGCCGCCCGGCCGTTAGACTTGGGCCTGGGCCCTCTACGCTCTAGTAGGCTGAGATCCGCACCGAGGGCGAGCAGGTGTACCCATGACCGAACAGACACCCCGCTGGGAGCACTTCGAGCACCGGGCGGACATCGGCGTGGCGGGCCATGGCCGGACACCGGCGGAGGCCTTCGAGCAGGCGGCCCTGGCGCTCACCGCCATCCTCTGCCACCCGGCAGCGGTGGTGCCCGCCGAGCGGGTCGAGATCGAGTGCGATGCACCGGACCTGGAGCTGCTGCTGGTGGACTGGCTCAACGCCCTGGTCTACGAGATGGCCACCCGGCACCTGCTCTTTTCCCGCTTCCGGGTTCAGCTCGACGGCGGGCGGCTCCTGGGCGAGGCTTGGGGGGAGCCCGTGGATGTGGCCCGGCACCAACCAGCGGTGGAGGTCAAGGGGGCGACCTACACTGGACTCGAGGTGGGCCAGCAGCCCGACGGCACCTGGTCCGCCCGCTGCGTGGTGGACGTCTGATCCGGCGGCGAGCGCCGGGGAGGTGAGGCCGTGGACATCCAGTCATTCACGAAGCTCAGCGACACCCAGTGGCGCATCGAGCCCCGCGGGGCCATGCGCGTCCCCGCTATCATCTTCGCCAGCGAGCCCTTGCTGCGGGAGCTGGACGACAAGGTGGTGGAGCAGGCGATGAACGTGGCGAGCCTGCCCGGTATCGTGCAGGCCGCCTATGTGATGCCGGACGGACACTGGGGCTACGGCTTCCCCATCGGCGGTGTGGCCGCATTCGACGCCGAGGCCGGTGGGGTGGTCTCGGGCGGCGGGGTGGGCTTCGATATCTCCTGCGGGGTGCGCACCCTGCACACGGGGCTCGATCGCGCCGCCATCTTGCGGGCCCAGACCTCCCTGGCCGAGGCACTCTATTACCGCATCCCGGTGGGGGTCGGCAGCACCGGCAGCGTCCATCTGGACCGCCACGGCATGGATGCCATGCTCCGGGGCGGCGCCCGCTGGGCGGTGGAACAGGGCTATGGCCGGCCCGAAGATCTGTCGCGGATCGAGGAGCACGGCTGCATGGCGGGGGCCGATCCGGACCAGGTCTCGGACCACGCCAAGAAGCGCCAGCAGAACGAGATGGGCACGCTCGGCTCCGGCAACCACTACCTGGAGGTCCAGGAGGTCACGGCGATCTATGCCCCGGAGATCGCGGAAGCCTTCGGCGTCCGGGTGGGCGACATCAAGGTCAGCATCCACTGCGGGTCCCGGGGCCTGGGCCACCAGATCGGCACCGAGTACCTGAAGCGCATGGCCATCGCTGCCTCCCAGCACGGCATCCGGCTGCCGGACCGGGAGCTCGCCTGCGCCCCCATTGAGTCGCCCCTGGGACGCGACTACCTGGGCGCCATGCGCGCCGGGATCAATTGCGCCCTGGCCAACCGCCAGATCATCACCCACCTGGCCCGCAAGGTCTTCGCCGAGCTCTTCGGGGTAGACCTCCCACTCCTCTACGACGTCTCCCACAACACCTGCAAGGTGGAGGAGCACGCCGTCGCGGGGCGCCGGCGCCGGCTCTATGTCCACCGCAAGGGGGCCACCCGCGCCTTCGAGCCCGGCCACCCGGACGTCCCGCAAGACCTGCGCGAAGCGGGCCAACCGGTGCTAATCGGCGGGACCATGGGCACCGCCTCCTACATCCTCAGCGGGACCGCCGAGGGCACGGGACTCGCCTTCGCCTCCGCCTGCCAC
>JBGSUY010000482.1:0-4825 GCA_041753195.1 Chromatiaceae bacterium | reverse complement strand
CTTCGGTGCACTCGCCGGATTCGGGATCGGCAACATGGTCCAGGCCAACTCGGTCGCCCACGCGCTCAGCAGCAGATTCGCGATCCCCGAGCTCTGGTCGGGCATCGCGATGGCCGTGCTGGTCGGGTTGGTCCTGATCGGCGGTATCCGCTGGATTGCCCAGGTGGCCGGCAAACTCGTGCCTTTCATGGCGATCGCCTATGTGCTCGGCGGTTTGGTGGTCCTGGCCTTCAGTCTCGAGAAGATTCCGGACGCCCTTTACCTCATCGTGATGCACGCGTTTTCACCGACGGCCGCCGTGGGTGGATTCGCCGGGGCGACGCTGATGCTGGGGATTCAGATGGGGATCGCGCGCGGAATCTTCTCCAACGAGGCGGGGCTCGGCAGCGCCCCCATTGCCCATGCGGCGGCCCAGTCCAACGACCCGGTGGCCCAGGGCACCGTGGCCATGACCGGCACCTTCATCGACACCCTGGTGCTCTGCACGATCACGGGCCTGGTGATCGTGATCTCCGGGGCCTGGACCTCCGGAGCGACCGGGGCGGCACTCTCCACCGCAGCCTTCGAGCAGACCCTTCCCGGGCTCGGCTCCTACGTGGTGGCGCTGGGGCTCATCCTGTTCGCCTACACCACCATCCTGGGTTGGAGCGTCTACAGCGAGCGCTGCGGCGAGTACCTCTTCGGGGAGCGGGTGATCACGCCGTTCCGCATTGCCTGGGTGCTGGCGATCCCGGTGGGGGCCATGGCGGAGCTGGACTTCATCTGGCTGGTGGCCGACACCCTGAACGCGCTGATGGCGATCCCCAACCTGGTGGCCCTGCTGCTCCTGAGCCCCGTGGTCTTTAAGATCTCCCGCGAATACTTCGAGAAGCGATAGGCGAGTAGCGAGGAAAATAAGACGGTGCCGCGTTGCGTCTCAGTCGCTCGTTGACTTGGAGCCCCCGAGGCAGGGGGGCGATTCGGGGGCGCTGCCGCCCCGCTCGAACCACTCCTCCGGGGTCCAGGTATGCAGGGCCAGGGCGTGCAGCCCAGCATCGAACTCCGGTCGCAGCACCGCGTTCACCGCCCGGTGGCGGGCCACGAGGTTCTGGCCGGCGAACCGCTCGCTGACCACCAGCAGCTTGAAGTGGGACTCCGCCCCCTCCGGCACCGCGTGCATGTGGCTCTCGTCCACCACCTCCAGGTGCAAGGGCTCGAGGGCGTCGCGCACCGCAGTCTCGATACGTGCGAGTCGGGTCATGTTTGGATCCAATATGTGGTTGTGTCGGTTGGGTCTGAACGGCTCTTCCTGAGCTAGGGGCTGGTCGACCCCGCCACAAGCGCGCTCAGGCTCCCCGAACCTCGATGTGCTCGCCGACGAGCAAGGCCTGAGAGGCCGTCACCACCGCCGCCAGGTGACCGCCCAAGGCCGGGTCCGCGAGTGCGTCCCGCCCGAGGGCCTCGCTGCGGCCATAGAGACTGAGCCGCAGGTGCTCCGGGGTGCGCACGTGCAACTGCAGGTCGTGCAGGATGTGGGTGAGCTCGCTGCGGGTCGGGGCCGTGCCAAGGGCCCGGAAGAGGGTTCCCAAGGCTCGGAACAGGGACTCCGCCTCCTCCCCGAGTCCAAAATCCCCTGGCCGGTAGTCGATCTGCCGCTCGGAGTGGCGACCGATCCAGACCCGGAAGCTCTCCTTCTGGAGGGCGTGGTAGAGGGGGGCCTCAGAGATCAGGAAGATCAGCAGATGGCGCGGGTTGGCGTAGTAGCGTCCACCCCGGACCTCCCAGGCACAGTCGGCGATCAGGCGGTGGATGCGGATGTGCTCGCGGAAGTCCGCGGCCTGGAGCTGGTCCAGGATCAGGATGGTCGGCTCCCCCTCGCTCTGGGCGCAGGCCTCGCTAACCGTCTGGTCGAAGGGCTCGATGGGGGGCTCCTCGCGGCCCAGCTCGTCCTTGCTCGCGGGCAGGATAAGGTCCGGCGGGGGCGGGTGCCGTTCCGTGAAGTCGTGATAGAGGCGATGGGGAAAGTCCAGCGCCCGGGCCAGTGCGTTGGCGAAGGCGGTCTTGCGCCGCTCCGAGTCCCCCTCGATGTTGAGTGCCCGCAGGCCGCGGGTGGGGCTCTCCAGCAGGCAGCGGACCTGGAATTCGTAGTCGTCGTTGGACTCGAACCCGTGCTCGGCCATCTTCTCGCGCAGGCTTGGCATGGCGCGATGATAACGCGATGGCGAGTGGCGAGTGGAGTACGCCCCGCCCCAGCGATGCCTCCGCTCCCTCAATCCTTTAGGGGGTGTCCGCGGGTCGCAGGATCGGGATTAGGCTGGTCTGCCCAGTCTCGCGGGCCCAGTCCGCCGCCGTGCGCCCGCTGTAGTCCTTGAGGGTCGGGTCCGCTCGGTGGCGGAGCAGCGTGTCGACGGTATGGTCGTGGCCCTGCTTGGCCGCCCAGATCAGGGCCGTCCAGCCCTGGGTGCGCTCCTGGTGGTCCACCATGGCCCCCTGGGTCAGCAGGTGCTCAACCACGGGGGCGTTGTTGTTGGATGCCGCCAGCATCAGGGCCGTGTAACCGCCCTTGTCCTCCGCGTCCACCGCGGCACCCGCGGCGAGCAGCCGCTCCACGGCCTCCAGATGGCCGTTCAGGGCCGCCTTCATGAGTGGTGTCCAGTCGCAACTGTCGCGCACGTCAGGCTTGGGATCTTTGCGGAGAAGTTCCTCCAGGGCCTTGACGTCCCCCCGCTCAGCCACCGCGACGAGCGGCGGGACCCAGTTCTCACCGCCTTCACCCGGGGGCGAGGAGCCGCCGCAGGCGTTCAGCAGCAACGGGAATGCGAGGGCGAGCAGGGGTTGGTAGCGTCGCGTCATGGACCGCTATTCTCACCGCCTGGTCCCATGAACCCTATGCGAATCCGCAACCTAGCCCGAGACCGCGGTTCAGTGGGTGTCGGGCGAACCGGACCCGGTGCCCAAGTTGCTCCGTGAGTGTCTTGCCTCAGGTTCGCCCAGGGGCTAGGGTGGAGACCACGGCCCTTCAAGGACTCGTCGTCGACTCGATCCCTTTGAATCACGATTCCTGTTTGCGCCAACTTGCCGCACAAGACCCCCTGGAGTTGCGGGTGAAGGGGGACTGCATGACGCCTTTGATCGCGGATGGGGATCGGGTGCGCGTGGCCCCTCGCCGCTGCTATGTGCCCGGCGATATTCTGGTCTTTCGCGGTCGGAGTGGTCAGTTGGTCAGCCATCGACTGCTCGGCTGGTACCTTGAACGGGGCCGGCTGCGACTCTTGACCCAGGCGGATAGGGCCCCTCTCCATGACGCACCCCTGAGCCCCCGTCAGGTGCTGGGCCGCCTCGTCGGTGGCGCGTGCCGTCCGGAGGCCGTACGCATCCCCATCCGACACAGGCTAAGGGCCTTCGCCCGATTCCTCGCCCACGCATGGCGGCGGTTGTCCCGACTCAAGGTGTCGCGAGATGCCTGAGCCCATCTACCTGCGGGGCCCGGTTGAGGCGCCCTCCGGACTCCCGCCATGGGGGAGCGAAGAGCTTCGCGTGGACTTCATCGGCGGCCCCTACCGGATTTCCGGCTTGGACGAGGCCCAGCGTGGGCGTCTGATCCGGCACTTCGGTGAGCGCGGGGCGTTGGGCGGGGGCGTTTTGGGAACGCCGGTGGAGCTCAAAGTGCGTCGCATCGACGCCGGGCACTTCAAGCCCATCCATGCCTATGATGGCTGGGAGTACAACGCCTTCGATCTCGCCTATTTCCCGGGACGCGTGTTGACCGCTGGACTCAGCCTCCTCGCCGAGCTGCGCCTTCAACCGCCGTTGAGCGCCACCCTCTGGACACCGCTCTCGGATCACGACTGGTTCCCCGGCATCGTCTTCGAGAACTTCTTCCGGCTGGTCGTCGCCTATCGGCTGCTGGGGCTGGGCGGGGCTCTGCTCCACAGCTCCGGCACCCTGGATGCGAACGGTCGGGCGCGGCTATTTCTGGGCCCTTCCGGTGCCGGCAAGTCCACGATCGCCGGGTTGCTCCAGGGTCAGGGACACAGGGTCTTGAGCGACGACCTGAACGCCGTGCTGCCTGCCGGGGACGGCTTTTGTGTCCAGCGGATTCCCTTCGCGGGCTCGCTCGCCATCTCGGATGCGCCTGAGGGAAGACACCGCTTGATCGGTTGTTACCGATTGCGCAAGGCCCTGGAGAACCGTTTGGAGCCGGCGCCGTCCGCCCAGGCCCTTGCGTTGCTGTTGAGCTGCAGCCCCTTCGTCAACCAGGACCAGCGGAGGGTGGACGCCCTGGTGACCAACCTCCGACGCCTGGTGAGCCGCGTCAGTCAAAGCGCATTGTATTTTGTGTTGGACGGGCCAGTCGCTTCGCTATTGGCTGCGGAGGCTAACCACACCTGACGGCACTCCGAGCGGGTCCAGGTACGTCATGAGTTTGCAGGCCCCAGCCCTCCGCAGGCCCCGTGCGTGGCCTTTGCGCAAAACCCGGCGATCGACTCCAGGGGTTCGCGGCTGAGGATCCGCGGCGGCTGATAGGGCCGGCGCGTCGCCTGTCCCGGGGGGGCAGCGAGCACCCCCTCGGCTCCGTTCGGCTCAATGTCGTTAGCGTCTTCCACGTTCATTTGGGTTCTCAGTGATGGGCTCGTCGTCAACCGGGGTGGGCGGCGGTTCCATCAGCGGGCCCTCGACCAACCCCGGATCCAGGTAGGCCGACCGCACCGTCACGGCGGGGTCGCCGAGCAGGTTGTAGGTGCGCAAGAGGTCTGGGTTGGCGCCGGTGTCGCGGTACTCGTGCAGGGCGAGGAGCAGGGCGTCCCCCAGGCGCACGGCCCCGTGACCGTAGATGGCCCGCATC
>JBGSUY010000481.1:0-7338 GCA_041753195.1 Chromatiaceae bacterium | reverse complement strand
GTCGGGTCCAGCTCGCCCCGGTAACAGCAAGGCAGCGGTCGCCGGGCTCCCAGGCGCGCCGCGAGCCGCAAGCTGTCACCCACATCCGCGCCAGCTTCCTCCAGCGGGTTGACCAGGGCCACCCAGCCGGGATCCGTCTCCCGCGGGTCCAACTGCCGGCGCAGGGCGGCCATGTCCCGGTGCAAGCCCGGAAAGTCCCGGGCGATGCAGGCGTCCAGACGCACCTGCTCCAGGGCGTGGAAGAGTGCCAGGTCGGCCCCGGTCAGGCGGGCGGACTCGACCGCCTCGAGGAGCACGCCCGCGCGCCAGGTGCCGTACCAGTTCTGGGCCCACTGGTGGACGGCCATGGCCTTGTAGAGCCGGAAATTGGCGTCCTTGTCCGGCAGGCGCCCGATTACCGGCGGCAGGAAGCAGGTCTCGGTGTCCGTGAAGGATCGATAGCTGCGGAGAATCTTGAGGGGCCGGCCATTGAGCCCGCAGACGAAGCGCTCCAGCACCCCGGCGCAGTCCTCCAGTGCCCGCCCCGCCAGCTTTTCCTGCCGATTCGCCGCGAAGTCTGCCACGTCCTAGAAGGCGCGGATGGCAGGCATCTGCCCCTTCTTGTCGTAGAGGTCCATGGCGTAGAGGAGCCAGGACTCCACCGACTCCAGGTCCATCAGCCCCATCGCCTGAGGAGCGAAAGCGGTGAACTGGTACGCGAGCTCCGCGTTGTCCTTGGCGATAACGGTGCCCCAGTGGAGAACGAAGTCCTGGGCTGGGCGCGCAAAGGCCACGAGGTCCGCCGCCGGCCGCGCCGCCGTGCGCCGGGAGGAAAGCGCCGGGTCCAGGTAAACGTCCATGCGCTCTTCCAGCTCGACGGCGGTCAGGGGATGGTGCGACATCGGACGGTCAGGCGAGGGAGGCGTTAGCCACCGAAGACACAGGGAGAAACTCCGAGGACAGGGAGATCTTCATCTCTGGCGCAGGATGCCCTCGTCCGACTGATCTCGCAGAGGAATTCTCAGTGCCCTCTGTGTCCTCTGATGAAATATTCCTCGGGCTTCAGGACCCTGAGCGCTTGCCGCACCGGCTGCCTCCTAGTGACAACGGAGTCCCAGGGGGAACTGGGGGCCGGGGCGCGCAAGGGCGCAGCGGGGTTCCGTGCCAGCTAGGCCAGAAGGGTGTCCAGCTCTGGCGGCAGGGCGGGGCGGCCGCTCGCGTTTAGGGCGGTGCCGATGATCTTGGCGTTGAGCACGGGCCGCTCGTCCGGAAGCCGAACGATGTCCTGATAGAAGGCGAAGCGCAGCCGGGATTCGCGCACCAGGTTGAGCCCCACCAGGAAGCGGTCCCCGCTGGTCAGGGGGTGCCGGTAGTCCAGCTCCGCCCGCACAACCACCAGGTTAATCCCCTGCCGGGCATAGGCGGCAAAGTCGAGCCCAACCTCTTTGAGATAGAGGTGCCGCACGTGTTCCAGATAGTTCTGGTAGACCCCGTTGTTGACGATACCCTGGATGTCGCACTCATAGTCGCGCACCGACATCTCATGGGTGAAGGCATAGCTGTCCATCACGAACGCCTTTGCGCCGAACGGTTCAGCGCCGCCGGCGCGTTGTGGTCCCGCCGAATAGGGAGCCCATGACGCCGCGCATCAACTGGCGCCCGATCTGAGTGCCGAGTGAACGGGCGGCGCTCGCGGCGAAGGCCTCGACCGGACTCTGTCGGCTGGAGCGCCCGCCGCCCCCCCCACCCAGCACTCCGCCCAAGATGCCGCCCAGCCCCGGGCTCTCTGGCACCGGGGGTGCAGCGGCCGCGGCGGCCGACTGCTGGGCTCTTTGCTCCAGCATCTCGTAGGCGGAGACCCGGTCGATGGTCACCTCATAGACCCCCTTGACGAGGGACCGGTCCATCACCGCCTGGCGCTCGGTGACCTCGATGGGGCCCAGCCGGCTCCCCGGGGGCGCCACCTTCACCTGCTGCACCATGCCTGGAACACCCTGGGGGTCTAGGGTAGAGACCAGGGCCTCCCCCACGCCCAGGGCGGTGATGGTCTCCTCGGTGTCGAGGGCCGGGTTCTGGCGGAAGGTCTGGGCCGCCACCCGCACCGCCTTCTGATCCTTCGGGGTGTAGGCCCGCAGGGCATGCTGGACACGGTTGCCGAGCTGACCCAACACCGACTCGGGGACATCCAGGGGGCTTTGCGTCACGAAATAGATCCCGACCCCCTTGGAGCGGATCAGGCGCACCACCTGCTCGATCTTGTCCACCAGCACCTTTGGGGCGTCGTTGAAGAGCAGATGGGCCTCGTCGAAGAAGAACACCACCTTGGGTCGATCCGGATCGCCCACCTCCGGGAGGTTCTCGAACAGCTCGGACAAGAGCCAGAGCAGAAAGGTGGAATAGACGGCCGGCGTGTGGATCAGCTTGTCCGCGGCCAGGACATTGATATAGCCGTGGCCCTGGTCGTCGGTCTGCATCAGATCGTCGAGGGTCAAGGCCGGCTCACCGAACAGCCGCTCCGCCCCCTGCTGCTCCAGGGCCAGGAGGCGCCGGACGATGGCCCCAACGCTCGCCTTGGAGACGTTTCCGTACCGGGTCTGCAAGGCGTCGGCCTCCTCCGAGACGTGGTTGAGGAGCGCCCGCAGGTCCTTGAGGTCCAGGAGCAGCCAGCCGTTGTCGTCGGCTAGTTGGAAGCAGATGTTGAGAACGCCCTCCTGAACCTCGTTGAGCCCCAGCAGCCGGCCGAGCAGCATGGGGCCCAGCTCGCTCACCGTGGTGCGCACCGGGTGGCCCTGCTCCCCCTGGATGTCCCAGAACATGACGGGGTTGGCCGCGTAGCCGAAGCCCTCGGCCGACTCCAGACCCATCTGCGCGACCCGCTCCGCGACCTTCTTGTTGCCGCCCCCGGGCTGGCTGATACCCGCCAGGTCACCCTTCACGTCCGCCAGGAAGACCGGCACCCCGTAACGGCTGAACTGCTCCGCCAGGCGCTGGAGTGTGACCGTCTTGCCGGTGCCCGTCGCCCCCGCCACCAGGCCGTGGCGGTTGGCCATGCGCAGGATGAGTGAGACGGGCTCGGTCCCCTGACCCACGAGGAAGGATTCGGACATGGCGGCGGCTCCTGAGGCTGGCCTTGAGTTGCCGAAGTGTAAACCGATCGAGGTAGGAGCGGCGCCCCGCCGCGACAGGGCCCATCCGCTGGCACCGCGCCTCACCGGATGGCCAGAGGGCCGCATTTCTGAAGGGACCGCGCCAGTCACCCGCTTGGAATCCGCCTGCCCCGGCCTGATTCTGCCCGCCAACCGACGATCAGCGTCGCAACCTAACAACTCGGAGATGATGAAGATGCCTTCTCGTGTGCTTCAAAAGGCCCCGGTCCTCGCCATCCTCCCCGCCCTGCTCCTCACCGCCTGCCTGTCCGAGGCCGGCCCCACGCTCACTGCACCGGAGGCCTACGAGCAGGCCAAGAGCGGGCAGGTCACCCTGATCGACATCCGCACCCCGCCCGAGTGGCGTCAGACCGGTGTGGCTGACGGTGCCCACCGGATCGACATGCGCCATCCCAAGGGGCCGGAAGGCTTCGTCGCCGAGGTCCTGGCCCAGGTTGGCGGCAACAAGGACGCCCCCATCGCGCTCATCTGCCGAACCGGAAACCGCACCACCCAGGTCCAGAAGGAGCTGACGGCTCGGGGCTTCACCAACGTCTACAACGTGAAGGAAGGCATGGTGGGCAGCGGCGCCGGCCCCGGTTGGCTGAAGCGTGGGCTGCCGGTGGATCCCTGCAAGCAGTGTTGACCCGGGCTTGCCCCTAGGCGATCTCGGCGCCGCTCTTGGGCCTGTCTGCGAGCGGCGTTCAGTCAGCCGAGGGCGGCTTTACGACGACGGATTCGTTGAACGCCGTTATCATTCGCTCGCTTCCAGGAGCGCAGGACGAAATGCCTGAAAACGACAGGATCGATTGCGTGTGGAATCGGCACGCGCAGCGATGGCGCGCGCCGCTTCGATCGCCCCAAGTCCGGCCTTGATGTATCCGTGCCTCTGCATTACTCGCTCGAAGGTTTTTCCCATATGCCGCCCGCGATGGCGTCGGGGAATCTTTCTGGGTCCTCGATCCTCAACACGCCGGAGATAAGCTGGGACTCCAGGGCGTCGGTCATCTGCCAGAGCTGGGCTTCGTAGCCGAGGTTGGCCGCGGTCCCGTTAGGATTCTTGCCTGCCTTTGCCATGGATGGTCCTCCCTGGGGCCGCGAGGGGGCTATTGGCTGCCCGCGGTCAGCTCATCGAGGTCGAGCCCCCAACGCTCCACCATGCGGCGGAAGACCGATAGCTCTGCATCAGCGAAGTGGCCGTCGGCGCGGGCGATGAGTAGCAGGGCGGCGGCGATGTAGCGGCGGCGATCGGGGTCGGTGACCGGCGCGAGCACGGCGTCGACCCAGTCCGAATCCGCGAGGCCCACGTAACGGGCGGTGCCGGCGTGGGCGATGAGGTCGTCGCAGTAGGCGTCGAACACCAGGGCGAAGCGCTCCCGGTCCACGCCGAGGGTGCCGAGGACGCCGAGCCGCTCCACCGTGTCCATCTCCGAATCGGCCAGCTCCCCGTCGCTCACGACGAACAGGGTGATGACCCGCAACATGGCCTCGGGGCTATTCTCGGCGTAGGGGGTGAGTTGGGGCTGGGTCATGGGGCGGCTCCTCTTGGGCGGGTCGGTCGCGGCTGCTGCCGCAAGATGCCATGATCGCACGGGCTGCACGTGGCGCGGGAGGGGCCCGGCGTCCGGGCGTCCTGGAATTCTCGATCCGTCGGTTTGCCTTTCGTCAGTGAGAGCGCCGACAATCCGCGGGTACTGCGCTGGCTCTCAACCCTGATGTCTCCCCGCCGATGTTCTTCCAAGTCCCCGAGGCCGATCGCCGCCTGGCCAAGGCTCCCCACGAGCTGGCCATGGTGAACCTGCTGCTCTTTAACCTGTTGACGCTGATCGCCCTGCTAGGCGGGAGCTTCGTCGAGGCGGATTCGCCCCTGGCGCCCTACAGGGCGGTGGGCGTGGCGGTGCCGCTGGGGATTTCGTTGGCCATCATCGGCTTCACCTTCCTGCGTGGCGGGCGCGCGGCGCGGGACGCCCACTGGTTCGTGGCCACCCACTGGCGGCTCGCCGCCGGGCGCTACAAGATCCTGCTGATTGCCTATCTGGTCGGCGCCGGGTTGATCGGCCTGGGCTGGCTCCTGGCCCACACTCAGGAGAAGCCCGGGATGCAGGATATGATGTTCATCGCCCTGCAACGGGTGGCCATAGCCCCCATGTTGATCACGCTCATGGTGATCATCATGCTGGAGTCGGGCTCCATCTATCAGGCCCAGCGGGGCGAGGTCCCCAACGGCCTCGTCAAGCGGTTCTCCCCGCCTCCCGACCTGCAGGGCTCCGAGACCGAGATCATCCGAGACAGCTCACCCACTGAGACCTAAGGACCGCCAACCCAATGAACCCAACCCAACTGATCGCAGCGACCATCATGACCATTGCCACGACCACCGCCACCGCCGCCGACAACCCCAAGGTGGCACTCGACGTGACCATTGGGGGCCAGCCCGCCGGCACCCTGACCCTGGAGCTTTTCGCCGACGTGGTGCCCAAGACCGCGGAGAACTTCCGGGCCCTGTGCACGGGCGAGAAGGGGATGGGCAAGAGCGGCAAGCCGCTGAGCTACGCCGGCAGCCCCTTTCACCGCATCATCCCCGGCTTCATGATCCAGGGGGGCGATTTCACCCGCGGCAACGGCACCGGCGGCGAGTCCATCTACGGCGAGAAGTTCGCGGACGAGAACTTCAACCTCAAGCACACCGGCGCCGGTATGCTCTCCATGGCCAACGCGGGGCCGAACACCAACGGCTCCCAGTTCTTCATCACAGTGGCCGAAACCCCCTGGCTCGACGGCAAGCACGTGGTCTTCGGCAAGGTGGTGGATGGCATGGACGTGCTCAAGGCCATGGAGGACCAGGGCACCCGTTCCGGACAGACCAAATCCCCGGTCACCCTATCGGGCTGCAAGCAGCTCTGAGGCGCGTCTGCTGCGGGCGCATCAACAGCCCGCAGTGGGCCCGCGGGCGCGACCCGCCCCCGGTTCGGGCAATCGGCTCCAAATGACTGAAACCGGTCGCCGGATGAATCGCGCTCCGACCGCGTCCTCGCTCTATGGGACCTACCTACGCCACTTACTGCACCTGCGGCTGGTGTCCTTAGGCGGTCAGGCCCTCGCCTATACGGTCGCAAGCAGCCAGGTTCATCTCGATCTGCCCGTGGGGCCACTGCTCGCCCTCGGTGGCGCGGTGCTCCTATACACCCTCCATGCCTTGTACCGCCTGCCTCGCCAAATCTCGGTGGGGGAGACCGCCATCCTGGCGGAGGCCGTGCTGGACATCCTCAGTCTAACGGTCGCACTCTACCTCGCCGGGGGCGCGAGCAACCCGCTGGTCTCGCTGCTGCTGTTGCCGGTCACGGTCGCCAGCGCCACGCTCAAGTCCGGTATGAGCGGGTGGGTGGCTGGCCTGGCCGCCACCTGTTACACGCTCCTTATGTTTGTGTATCGACCGGTGGCCCTGGGGCATCACGACCCCGGTGCCTTCGAGCTGCATGTCTGGGGCATGTGGTACGGGTTCTTGCTGAGCGCTCTGCTGGTCACCCTGTTCGTCGCCCGAATCGGCACCACTCTGAGGGCCCACGATCAGGCACTCGCCGACGCTCGGGAGCAGGCGTTGCGCAGCGAGCAGTGGGTGACGCTGGGCACCCTGGCGACCGGTGCGGCTCATGAGCTGGGGACGCCGCTCGCCACTATGGCGGTGATCGCCTCCGATCTGGCGGACGAGTACTCTCAGTACCCGGATCTGGCCGAGCCCCTCGGCGTGCTGCGCTCCCAGGTGCAGCGCTGCAAGGGCATCCTCTCGCGGATGGCCCTGGATGCGGGGGCGCTGCGGGCGGATGCGGGCCGACCCATGGCGCTGGACGCCTATCTGTCCGACCTGGTGGAAGAGTGGCGCTCCGTGCGCCCGACCGCCCACCTGGACGTCCGTTGGAGCGGCACAGGCCCAGCTCCGCAGATCGTGGCCGAGCGTACCCTGACCCAGGCCATCCACAACGTCTTGCACAATGCGGCCGATGCCTCGCCCCAGTCGGTGGAGCTCCATGCGGTCTGGGACCTGAGCCGACTGTGCATCGAGATCTGCGACCAGGGCGAGGGACTGGACGCGGCCCTGGAGGGGCGGCTTGGAGAGCCCCGGGTGTCGGGAAAGGCGGACCGGGGCGGGTTGGGACTCGGGCTCTGTCTGGCGAGGACCGTGCTGGAGCGGCTCGGCGGTACCATCGAGCTGACC
>JBGSUY010000480.1:0-7661 GCA_041753195.1 Chromatiaceae bacterium | reverse complement strand
CGGGCAGGGTCGCGGGCAGGCCGCGCTCGTGCAACGGCTGGCCGAACCAGGAGGTTCTGCTGCCTGCGCGCACGGTCACCGCAAAGGCCAGCATCCCCTCGGGCGAGAGGGCGTGCACCTTGAGCCGGCTGGCGAAGGACTCGTGGTAAAGGATGCAGTTGGGGGTGGCGAGGAAGGTCTTGTAGTTGTTGAAGGGGCCTACGCCAAGGGGCGTGGCCAGAACCTCCCAGGGCTGGGAGATCCGCTCCCAGTGGCAGGGGTCGTCGCTCTCCTGGATGCCGACGATCCCGAGCCGGGGGAGTCGGCTACGATGCCCATCCACTGAGCGCGCCTCGATCTCGTCTTCTGCGCCCATGCCAGCCCCTGTTTGCGCGAAACGAATAGCGATGGGGCGCAACGATACCCTAACCTCCTCCCCGATGTTGACCCAGATCATTGAACCGAATCCCTGGAGACTCTCCATGCGCCGTCACCGATTCGTCCACTGCCTTCCCGCCGCCCTGGGTCTGACGCTGCTGTGGTGCGCGAGCGCCATGGCGGACGAGCGGCCCAACATCGTTTTCATCATGGCCGACGACCTGGGCAACGCCGACCTCGGTTACCGGGGCGGCGAGGTCCAGTCGCCCAACATCGACAAGCTGGCCATGCAAGGGGTCAGGCTCGAATCCTTCTACGGCCAGCAGGTCTGCACGCCATCGCGGGCCGCCCTCATGACCGGCCGCTACCCCATGCGTCTCGGGCTCCAGACCCTGGTGATCTTCCCCAGCCACAGCTACGGGCTACCCACCGAGGAGCGCACCATTCCCCAGGCCCTGCGCGACGCCGGTTACGAGACCTGGATGGTCGGCAAGTGGCACCTGGGTCACGCGGACCGGAACTATTGGCCCCAGAACCGCGGCTTCGACCATTTCTATGGCAACGTCATGGGCGAGGTCGATTACTTCACCCGCGAGCGCGGCGGCGTGATCGACTGGCAGCGCGACGGCCAATTCTTCAAGGAAGACGGCTACTACACCAGCCTGATCGGCGACGAGGCGGTCAGGCTCATTGAGGGCTATGACGGCAAGCGGCCCTTCTTCCTCTACTTCGCCTCGCTGGCGCCCCACGCCCCCTATCAGGCGACCCAGGCGGACCTGGACCGCTACCCAAACATCGCGGATAAGGCCCGGCGGACCTACATGGCCATGATCTCCGGCCTGGACGACCAGGTCGGACGCATCGTCGCCGCCCTGGACAAGAAGGGCCTTCGCGACAACACCCTGATCCTGTTCGCCAGCGACAACGGCGGGGCCACCAGCGGCACCTTCGCCAGCGGTTCCAAGAGCAAGGAGGAGCGTGAGCACGAGGAGGGCGGTATCGAGCAGGGCGCCAAGGCCCCGGCGAGCAACGGCGCGCTTCGTGGCGGCAAGGGCGGCGTCTACGAGGGCGGGGTACGGGTGCCGGCCTTCGCCAACTGGCCGGGTCACCTGAAGCCGCGGGTGGTCGAGGAGCCCCTGCACATGGTCGACGTGATGCCCACCCTGCTCGCCCTGGCCGGTGGACACGGGGATGCCGACAGGCCGATGGACGGCCGCGACGCCTGGGCCACCCTGGCCGATGGCAAGCCCTCGCCCAAGGAGGACGTCCTGATCAATGTCGAGGCCTTCCGCGGGGCCATCCGCCAGGGCAACTGGAAGCTGATCAAGGTAGCCCTGCTTCCGGGCAAGACCGAGTTGTTCGACCTGGCCGCTGATCCCAGCGAGACCACCAATGTCGCGGACCGGTACCCGGAGGTCGTCAAGGACCTTGAGGCCCGCCTGATCGCCTATGCCAAGGAGCAGAAGCCGAGCGAATGGCTCAAGGCCCAACCCGCCTTCGTCGGCGCCCAGGGCAAGACCCTATTTGATCCCGGCTTCGACATCGACGACGGGGGCCTGCCCAAGGAGAAGCCGGTTCTGCCGGCGAATTGATCCGGCGTCTGACGTTTTCGTCGTTCCCCGGTCGCCGACAACAGCCGGTCTTAGGGCGAGAAGGTTTAAACCCGCTGTCGACGGCCAACGAATCCACCGCAATCTAACGGAGACCCCAAGATTGAAGACCGCAGCTACTGCACTCGCCCTGAGCCTTCTGATCGCCGCCGGCACAGCCGCCGCTGGTCCCCTAGACCCGGACTGCACCGCGGAGAAGGCCGCTAAGGGCGCCGCCATGAAGTCCACCGTCGGCGTCGGCGGGCGCTGCTCCCCGAAGGAGGCCGCCGCCGATACCGCCAAACGAACGACTGGCATCGATGGGGACACGAAGGACAAGGCCAAGACTGTGGCCCCTGGTAAAGACAAGGGCGGCAACTAGCCCCGTAGGATGTGGTGACGAAAGGAACCGCGTCCTTCGTGGAGTGCGGACGGTTCGGTTCGCTGTCGCTCAGCGCGCCCTGCAGCGCTCTTCAGCACCCGATGGTTCGGAGCGCCCCCGAGGTACCGCGACATGCCCAGCTCCGTTGACCTGATTCGAGTGGTGCCCGCTTGGGGGCCTGGGCTGGCAGGCGCGTTGCTATGTGCCATCGCCGCCGGGGCTCGGGCAGAACCAACGCAGGAACCGACGCAAACCCTCGACCAGGCGGCAAACGATCCCACCGCGTCACTCATGGCGGTGCAGCTCCAGAATATCTACGTCGGCGATTATCACAATCTGAGCGGCGAGAGCGGAAACTCCGTGGTGCTCCGCCCGGTGGTGCCCTTCAAGACGGGCAGCCTCAACCACATTGCCCGGGCCACCATCCCCTATGCCACCGCGAGCCCCTCGGGCGAGACCGGGCTCGGCGACTCCGTGCTTTTCGACCTGATCGTCTTCAACCGCTCCTGGGGGCGCTGGGGCGTCGGTCCCGTAGTCCTCCTCCCGACGGCGACTGAGGATGCACTGGGCGCGGAGCAGTGGGCCGCCGGTCCCGCGCTCGGCTTCGTCGCCCAGAACCCGGCGTTCATCTGGGGCCTATTCAACCAAAACCTCTTCTCCTTCGCCGGAAGCGACGACCGCGACGAGGTGAAGCTCAGCATCCTCCAGCCGATCTTCAACTACTCGCTGCCCAACAAGTGGTCGATCGGCGTCTCGGAGATGAACGCCACCTACGACTGGGACAAGGGCGCCTGGGCCAATCTGCCCTTAGGCGTAAAGGTCTCCAAGCTGATCAAGCCGGGTGCCCAGCCGCTCCAGATCAGCGGGAGCTGCGAGTACAACTTCGCGGACCAGGTCGTCGCCCCCTCTTGGTCGGTGAATCTCACATTCAAGCTCCTTTTCCCGATCTGAATGACCCTGGGGTGCGGCGCAGATAGGCGCCGCCTCGATCACGGACCACACAGGGTGGGGTCCGTGATCGCTCGCCGCACCCTGCTGCGCTGATCAGCCCACACTGGCCCAGAACGACCCCGAGGTATTTCGGCATGACCATTCCAATTGTCGCGATTCGATTGGTACCCGCTTGGCGGGCTTGGCTGTCAAGGACGCTGCTCTGCGCCCTTGCCGCCGTCCCGCAGACCCTTCCCGCCGCGGAAGGCGGGACCTCGCACGTCCTCCCCGGGGCCAATGCCACGCTCGTGGACCTCGTGCCCACGACCCCGGGGGGATTCTTCAAGCCCATTTACCTCAACTACAGCGGGAACGCATCCGCGCAGATCCCGACGGCGGCCGGGCTTGCGGGGAATCTGGATGCGACCGCAAATACCCTGGTGCTCGGCGGCGGCTACACCTTCGCGCCCACGGTCCTCGGCGGCGCGTATTACTCCGTCGCCGCGTTCCTTCCGTATAGCTGGCTGGACATCTCGGCCAATGTGCAGACGCCCTTCGGTAGCGTACGGCGCCAGAGCAAAGTCTCCGGCCTCGGCGACCTGACCCTGGTGCCGGCGATGCTGGCGTGGAAGTCCGGCGACTGGCAGCTCGATGCCCTCATTCCGATCTATGCACCGACGGGCAGCTATGAGGTGGGACGGCTGGGCAATCCGGGCCTCAACTACTGGACCTTCGATCCCATGGTGGGCGCCGCCTACAGCAACAAGAGCTCCGGATTCAACGCCATGCTGCACCTCGGTTATGCGATGAACACCGAGAATACCGACACCGATTACCGGAGCGGCTCGCTGCTGCACCTGGATGCCGCCATCCAGCAAATCCTGCCGGTGGGCTCAGGCTTCCTGACGCTCGGGGCGGAGGGCTTCTATTTCGAGCAGGTCACCGACGACAGCGGGGACGGAGCCGTGCTCGGGGCATTCAAGGGCCGGACGGCGGGGCTTGGCCCTGTGCTGGGCTATGTCCATCCGCTGGGGACGCAATCATTGGCCATCGAGCTGAAGTGGCTGACCGAGCTGGAGACCAAGAACCGTCTCGACGGCGACTACATCTGGCTGAAGGCGGTGTACAAATTCTGAGATGAGAGCCCCGCCGGGATTTGGCGCCCCACCAGCCTTGCGCTAAGCGGATAGACGGCCCCGCCGCGGGTCCGCTACGTTCCCGACCAAGGGCTCGGATCCCGCCGGGCCGCCAACCGCCGGAGACTCGATTCATGAAGCGTAAGGCAATCCCGATCCGCGCCGCCCTGGCGGGCCCACTGGGGGGCCTGCTCCCCGCCCTGCTGGCCTGCCTGCTTTCGACCGGGGCCCAGGCGGCGACGCCGGACGACGGCTCGGTCCTGCCCTTCCCGCCGACGCCCTCGGCCAGTATCGCCGGACCGACGCTACAGGAATCCAAGCACCAGCGCCGGGCGGAGCCCGACCGCCTGCCGAAGGACGCCCCCAACATACTCGTCATCCTGCTCGACGACGTGGGCTTCGGCCTGGCTGACACCTACGGCGGCCCCATCCATACCCCGACCCTGTCGCGCATCGCGGATCAGGGCATCAGCTACAACGCCTTCCACACCACGGCCATCTGCTCCCCGACCCGGGCGGCTCTCTTGACCGGTCGCAACCACCAGCGGGTCGGCTCCGGGACCATCGCCGAGCGGGCGGTGGACTGGGACGGCTATACGGGGGTCATTCCGCGCAGCTCCGCGACAATGGCCAAGGTGCTGGGGGCCTATGGCTACAAGACGGCCGCCTTCGGCAAGTGGCACAACACCCCCGCCACCGACACCACGGCCATGGGGCCCTTTACTCTCTGGCCGACCGGCGAGGGCATCGGCTTCGACTACTTCTACGGCTTCCTGGCCGGCGAGACCTCCCAGTGGGAGCCGCGCCTGGTGGAGAACCTCAACGTCGTCGAGCCGCCCCACGACGAGTCCTATCACCTGTCCGAGGACATGGCCGACAAGGCCATCGCCTGGATGCGCAGGCACCGCGCCTTCGCCCCGGACAAGCCCTTCTTCATGTACTGGGCCCCGGGCGCCGCCCACGGACCCCACCACGTCTCCAAGGAGTGGGCCGACAAGTACAAGGGTCAGTTCGACGACGGCTGGGACGAGCTGCGGCAGCGCACCTTCGAGCGTGAGAAGGCCCTGGGCTGGATCCCCAATGATGCCAGGCTCACCCCGCGGGCCGAGTCCATGCCCGCCTGGGACAGCATCCCGGAGTCCGAGCGGCCCTTCCAGCGGCGCCTGATGGAGGTCTTCGCCGGCTTCGTCGAGCACGTCGATGTCCAGGCGGGCAAGGTGATCGACGAGCTGGAGCGGCTCGGCATCCGCGACAACACCCTGGTCATCTACATCTTCGGCGACAACGGCTCCAGCGCCGAGGGCCAGCAGGGGAGCATCAGCGAGCTCCTGGCCCAGAACCAGATCCCCAATACCGTCGCCCAGCAGCTCAAGGCGATGGAGGGGCTGGGTGGACTGGACGCACTGGGCGGCCCCAAGATGGACAACATGTACCACGCCGGCTGGGCCTGGGCCGGGGGCGCGCCCTTCAGGCACACCAAGCTCGTTGCCTCCCACTTCGGCGGAACCCGCAACCCCATGGCCATCTCCTGGCCGAACCGCATCCAACCGGATCCGACCCCGAGATCCCAGTTCCATCACGTGAATGACATAGTCCCGACTATCTATGAAGTCTTAGGGGTAACACCGCCCAAGGTGGTCGACAGCTTCGAGCAGGACCCCATCGACGGGGTCAGCCTGGCCTACACCTTCGCCGACCCCAAGGCCCTGGGGCAGAAGCGCGTCCAGTACTTCGACAACAACGGCAGCCGCGGCATCTACCAGGACGGCTGGTACGCCTGCACCTTCGGCCCGCTGACGCCCTGGCTCACGGTTAGTCCCGGGCTCGCCACCTGGGACTCGAACAAGGATGACTGGGAGCTCTACAACCTCAACACCGACTTCTCCCAGGCCGAGGACCTGGCCGCCAAGGAGCCGGAGCGCCTGACCGCCATGCAGGCCCTGTTCCTGGAGCAGGCCGAGGCCAACAATGCCTTCCCCATCGGGGCCGGGATTTGGCTGCGCATCCATCCAGAGGACCGGATCAAGACGCCCTACACGAGCTGGCAGTTCGACTCGGCCACCACCCGAATGCCCGAGTTCACGGCGCCTGGTCTGGGCCGCGAGAGCACCCATGTGACCATCGACGCCGAGCTTCCGGAGAACGCCTCCGGCGTCCTCTACGCCCTGGGTGGGGCATCGGGTGGTCTCGCTCTTTACATGGACAAGGGGCGGCTTATCTACGAGTACAACATGATGGTCATCGAGCGTTACGGTGTGGGCAGCGCCGAGAAGATCGCACCGGGTAAGCACCGCATCGAGGTCGATACGACCATCGCCAAGCCGGGCGCACCGGCGGAGGTGGTGTTGAGCGTCGACGGAGCCGAGGTCGCCCGTACCCAGGTCGCGCGCACCGTACCGGCGGCATTCACCGCCAGCGAGTCCTTCGACGTGGGGACCGACCTGGGCTCGCCGGTGTCCCTCGACTACTTCGACCGGCGGCCCTTCGCCTTCGAGGGCCGGATCGACTCGGTGAAGGTGGACCTCAAATAGGGGGGGCGAGGGACCTTCTGCAAAAGCCATTTCCGGGCGCTCATGGCCAGCCGGCGGGCTGACCGTAGCTGCGACGTTGCAGCCACCCAAAGGTCGACTGTGAGAGGCCGCAAAGCGCCCTTACGCAAAGCTCGCGACTATGCAAAGGGAGGGCTCGCAGGGTGTACTTCAGTGAGCCTGCTCTTTCGTACGCTGCCTGACGGAGCTCGGCTCCGGCGAGTCGCTGGATAACATTAGCTTGAGTGGGCCCATGCTGGTCGGGACCTGGCACTTCTGACCCTGCCGGTGGACGGGCGCCCAGGTCCGCTTGGCCAACACACATACCCGATAGAAACTCAGGTTCCCCATGCGCTCGCTCCTCGCACTCTTGCTCCTCATCAGCCTGGTCGCGGTGAACGCCGATCCGCTGCCGTCTTGGAACAACGGGCCGGCCAAGCAGGCCATCACCGTCTTTGTTACGGACGTGACCAACGCGGGTGGATCGGCCTTTGTCCCGCCCGCTCAGCGCATCGCCGTCTTCGACAACGACGGCACCCTCTGGGTGGAGCAGCCGATGTACACCCAGCTCGCCTTCGCCTTGGAGCGGGTCAAGGTCCTGGCCGGCGAGCACCCGGAATGGAAGGACCAGCAGCCCTTCAAGGCCGCTATCGAGGGGGACATGAAGGCCCTGGGGGAGGCCGGGATGGAGGGTCTGATGCAGCTCTTGATGGCCACCCACGCGGGGATGACCAGCGAC
>JBGSUY010000479.1:0-8324 GCA_041753195.1 Chromatiaceae bacterium | reverse complement strand
GTCGCTGGTCATCCCCGCGTGGGTGGCCATCAAGAGCTGCATCAGACCCTCCATCCCGGCCTCCCCCAGGGCCTTCATGTCCCCCTCGATAGCGGCCTTGAAGGGCTGCTGGTCCTTCCATTCCGGGTGCTCGCCGGCCAGTGCCTTGACCCGCTCAAGGGCAAAGGCGAGCTGGGTGTACATCGGCTGTTCCACCCATAGGGTGCCGTCGTTGTCGAAGACCGCGATGCGCTGAGCAGGCGGGACGAAGGCCGGTCCACCCGCGTTGGTCACGTCCGTGACGAAGGTGGTAATGGCCTGCTTGGCTGGCCCGTTGTTCCAGGAAGGCAGGGGATCCGCGTTGGCCGCGGCCAGGCTGGTGACGAGCAAGAGGGCGAGGAGCGAGCGCATGGGTAAGCCTCAGTTTCGATCGGGAATGCATGTTGGCCAAGCGGACGGGGCGCCGGTCCATCCGCAGGATCAGAAGCGCCAGGTCCCGGCCAGCATGGGCCCGCTGAAGCTGATGTTGTCCAGCGACTCGCCGGAGCCGAACTCCCAGGCCGCGTAACGATAGAGTAGGCTCACATCGCCCTGACCGAAGGAGTAGCCCAACCCCCCGGCGGCCTGCCAGGTGAAGTCGGACTGGCCGGTGCCGACGTCCAGGTAGTACGGGAGGTGCCAAGGGCCATCGAGGTTCAGGCGCCCTTTGACGCCGACGATGGCGTCCCAGCTCGTCTGGGAGGGCGCGTAGTCCCGCGCCACATTAAACTGGCCCGGGTCGGCCAGGGACAGACTGAACTCTAGCTCCAAGTCCAGATAACGCGTACCGACGAAGGCGTCGACGCGAGCCTTTTCGTCGTCCTGCAGGTTATAGGCCCCCAACAGGCTGAACACGCGGCCCTTCGTCTCGACACTCGCCGCCACATCCAGATCGGCAGCAGCCCCCGAGGCCACCCGCACCGGCACGGTGCCGTTGTCATTGGCCCCGACGTTGAGGTAGATGAGGTCCGCCGCCAGGGCCCATCGGTCTTTCCGCGCCTCGAAGCCACCCATGAAGGCCATGCTGAGGTTGCTGATCAGGGTACTGAAGTCGACATCGGCCTCCGCGCCGCCAGGCGTCTCGGCTTGAATGCCGGCGGCCCAGAGGTAAAGGGTCGCGCTGTATTGCCAGTCATCGTAAGTGTCCGCGGACACGCCACTGAGGGGCACACAGGCGAGGGCACTGGCAACAAGGGTGCCGAGCGACTGTGGGCGAAAGGCCGGCTTGGTCATTGTGGGTCTCCGGGAGCAAATCAAAATGAGGCCCCTGTCCCCAGGTGTCAGGATAGAAGTCGCCTGCCCCTGGGAGGATTGGTGTGAGGATGGGGAATCACCGACCTGGGGCCTCGCACCCGCTGGGGGCTCACGGCAAGGAGCCCGGAGGGCGAGTTATGAGTCATCGTCTGGACCTTCATGAGCGCCGCCTCGAGCGCATTGAAGAGCGACTTGATCTGGTGGAATGAATATCTGGCTTGGAAGCCGCCAGCTCCGCGAGGCTTCGACCCTGGCGCTGTCTTGCGGCTTGTGTGCCTTGCCCTCGCCCGACAGCAAGAGCACGAAGACCGGACGCGGGCTGCGGACATCCCTGTCCAAAGAGCCTGGGCGCGATCAGTGGGCCCCGGGGTTGCTCATCTGCTCCATGACCTTGTCGAGGCTGAAGCTCGCCGCCTTCTGGCGCGGTGGGAACTCCTGGAAGGTCGCCAGGAAATTGGCCACGTAGGCCTGGGCCGGCACCAGCAGGTAGGCGCGGTCCAGCAGCCACTCATAGTAGGAGTTGGAGGTGATGGTGGCGCGCTCGTAGGGATCACGGCGCAGGTTGTAGACGAACGGCACGCGCATGGGCACGAAGGGCTGCTGCCACACCCGGAAGGTGCCGGCCACCGGCTGCTCCATGAACAGGATCTTCCAGTCGCCGTAGCGAAGCGCCGTCAGGTCGCCGTCGTCGGAGAAGTAGAAGATCTCCCTGCGCGGGCTCTGGTCGGTCTCGCCGGTCAGGAGCGGCAGGATGTTGTAGCCGTCCAGATGCACCTTGTAGTCGCGGTTCATGGCGTCGTTGTGCACGCCTGCTTTGAGCTCTCCCTTCACGTTGGCGTCATCGGCGGCGGCCAGGAAGGTCGGGAACCAGTCCATGTGGTGGACGATCTCGTTGGTCCACTGGGCGGGCTTGATGTGGCCGGGCCAGCGCACCATGGCGGGCACCCGCCAGCCGCCCTCCCAGTTGGTGTTCTTCTCGCCGCGGAAGGGGTTCCAGCCGGCATCCGGCCAGGTGTTCATGTGCGGGCCGTTGTCGGTGGAGTAGAAGACGATGGTGTTGTCGGCGATGCCCAGATCGTCGAGTAGCTTCAGGAACTTACCGATATGCATGTCATGCTCGACCATGCCGTCGGCGTACTCGTCCTGGCCCGAGATGCCGCGCAGCTCGGGCTTCACGTGGGTGCGGAAGTGCATCCGGGTGCCGTTCCACCATACGAACCAGGGCTTACCGGCCTGGGTCTGCTCCTTGATGAAGGCGATCGCTCGATCGGAGGTCTCGTCGTCCACTGTCTCCATGCGCTTCCTGGTGAGCGGGCCGGTGTCCTCGATCTTCTGGGTGCCGTCGGGCATGGCCCAGGAATGGAGCACGCCGCGAGGACCGAACTGCTCGCGGAAGGTCTTGCCGTTGGGCAGTTTCAGGTCGCCGGGGTAGTCCATGTTCTCAGGCTCCTCCTCGGCGTTCAGGTGATAGAGGTTGCCGAAGAACTCGTCGAAGCCGTGGTTGGTTGGCAGGTGCTCGTCGCGGTCGCCCAGGTGGTTCTTGCCAAACTGGCCGGTGGCATAGCCCATGTTCTTGAGCATGGCCGCGATCGTCGGGTCCTTCTCGCTCATCCCCTCCTTGGCGCCGGGCAGGCCGACCTTCGACAGACCCGAGCGGAACACGCTCTGGCCCATGATGAAGGAGGCACGACCGGCGGTGCAGGACTGCTCGGCGTAGTAATCCGTAAAGGTCATGCCCTCGCTGGCGATGCGGTCGATGTTGGGGGTCTGGTAGCCCACCAGACCGTGGGTGTAGGTGCTGATGTTGGATTGGCCGACGTCGTCGCCCCAGACGACCAGGATGTTGGGCTTGTCGGCAGCGCGGGCGATACCTGTCGCAAACGCGGCCAGCGCCAAGGCTGGCAGAACCTTCAGCATGCGTGTCCTCATCCTCCTCCTCCTCACTTTGTGATTAGTAAACGCGTGGAGCGTCGCTTTTATGGGAGGGATCACTGAGCGTCAACCCGGCTATCCGTTTTGCGCAAAACTGCGTGGCAGGGAGCCGAATGCCCCGTGTCGGGTAGGGCTATGTCTTGTAGACTCTTGGCTAAGGGATTGACAACCGGGTTATCGACCATGAGCCTCCCGCCGCTCGAACGGCACCCCATCCGACCCCCGCCCCCACCGGTAGCCCCCCAGCCGCGCCGCCTCGCCCTCAGGGTGTTCGATCCCGATCTGCTCGCCGAGGCGGTTCGCGATGCGGGCTTCGAGCACCGCCAGCTCCACCCCGGCCCCTTCCGCGGCGAGCTGGTCCGGGCCGAGGTCGGGGGGCTCATCATCGATCGGGGCTACTACTCTCAGACCCTGCTCGCGCGCGGCGGCTTCTCGCCCACCCGGATCACGATCGGGTTCCTGTTGTCCGATCGCGAGCCGGGGTGCATCAACGGGATCCGCGCGCGCGGGCGCACGACCTGGTCGTCTTTCCCGAGGGTGGGGAGCTGGACTATTTGCTGCCCGCTGCCACCGAGTGGTGCGCTGTGCAGCTCGATCGCGACGCGCTCCTGGCGGTGGGCATCCCCGCGGAGACCATCGGGCGGATGTCGGTGGTCTCGCCCCGGGCCGGACAGCATGCCCGTCTGGCACAGCTCATGCGCTCCGCGGTTGACGGTCTCGTGAGCACTCAAGAGCAGCAGACGTTCCGCGGCGCCCTCATGGAGGAGCTCTACCAGGCACTGGACCCGCAGCGGGACCAGCACCGGCATCCCAGCTTCCAGGACCGCGCCGACCTGCTAAGGCGCTTCGAGCGGCTAGTCGACGAGCAGGGGCCGGAAAGGCGCTCCATCGCCGAGCTGGCGCAGGCCCTGGGGGTCGGGCGCCGTACCCTGGAGCTCACGCTCCATGATTACCTCGGGTTGTCCCCGGCGCGCTACGCCGCCGTCCTGCGCCTCAACGCCATGCGTCGGGAGCTGCTCCGCGCCTCCGCCGACACCCTGCGCGTGGCCGACCTCGCCCAACGCTACGGTATCGTTCACCTGGGCCGCTTCGCCGGCGAGTACCGGACGATGTTCGGCGAGCTGCCATCCCAGACACTGCACCGTTAATCGCCAAGTGTCCGTTTTTTTCGCAGCCCGCCACGGATAGGGTCAGAGCCGCGTCAGTACCGGCTAACCAAGTGCGGGCTTGCCCGACGTGCGCCCCAGCCGGCTAGCGCGAACAGCAGCACAGGGAAAGCTAGGCAGCGCGGGCCCGCGAGAGCTCCGGGAAGGTCCCCCCAAGCCAAAAGGACGGAGCGTCGCCCGGGAAGGACCGGGCTAGGGTCGCGGAGGGAAGCTCGCCAAAGACCCTGCGATAATCACCCGCCAAACGCCCAAGCTGGGTGAACCCCAGGTGGTAGGCCAGCTCGGTGACCGAGGACTTCCCCAGTCGACTGGCGAGCAGCTCGCGACGCAGGGCGTGAAGCCGCAGCTGCCGGACGAAGGCCCCCGGGGACAGCCCGAGGTTCTCGCGGAAGGCATACTCCAGGGTGCGCGGGCTGACGCCCGCGACCACGGACAGGGTCGCCGTATCCAGACTGGTGAGATCCGCGTAGCGGATATGCTCGATGGCCCGATCGAATCCGCGCTGGCGCGCGGAGGACAGCGAGGGACGCTCGCGCCCTGGTGGCAGCTCCAGGGCCTGGGCCAGTCCCATAACCAGCTCCCGCTCCAGCGCCTGAACGGCGGCGGGGTGCTGGAGCATCTCCGGAGACCCATGGGTGCGCCTCAGAATCCCATTCAACCACCGGCCGATCCGTCCGATCAACGCCGGCGAAGCGGGGCAACAGTGGCTCCCCGCAGCGGCCTCCAGCCGCTCCAGCTGCCCCCCAGACAACAAGCGGCGCAGTAGCGTCAAACGGATCAAGACCATGTAATGCTGCTGGCCGACGTCCAGCACGGCCTCCGTTGCGCCGGGCAGCATCGCCGGAAGCCCGGTTTCCTGGAGAGGCCGATTGAAATAGCTGGTGCGGCTGCCAGAACGGACAGGTACCAGCAGCGCGAGCATCCCCTCGGGCGAGAGGGCCCGCAGCCGCAGCAGGTTTGCGAATGATTCGCGATAGAGGATGCAGTTGGGGGTGGCGAGGAAGACCTTCCGATTGTGGAATGGCCCTGGGCCCACCGGCATCGCCAGCACCTCCCAGGGCTGGCTCGCCCGTTCCCAAGAACAGGGATCGTCGGTCTCTTGTACGCCAATAAGCGCCACTTGGCGCGCGCCCCCCGCGGCTAGCCCAGATGCTTCCTGACTCAGATCCATGGCCGCCCTCGTTGCGCAAAGTGAATAGCGAAAAGTCGGTGAGTAGCCTACTCTCGCATCGAAAGTTGCGCTAGACCACTTGACAACGCCAGGGAGGACTCCTGATGAGACCCATGCGGGCCCGCGAGGTCTTTCCCCAGGATCAAGTGGCCGCAATGGCCCTAGGCGCGGAGCAGGAGCGCCGACGCATCGCCGACGAGCTCCACGACACCGCGATCCAGCAGTTGGTGCTGGCTCGCATCGTCATCGACCAGGTCCACGAGAAGGCACCCGCCGAACCCCTGGACCGGGTCCGATGGCTGCTCGATGACGCCCTGGAGCAGCTGCGCGCCTTGATCCTGGGGCTGACCCCGGCGTTGCTCCATCGGGCCGGTTTCTGCGCCGCCATCGAGTGGCTCTCCGAGCATCTGCGTTCGCGATGGCGCCTCACCTATCGCTGCCAAATGCTGGGCGACCCCGCCGCGCTGCCGGATGCCCTCGCCGAGACCCTGTTCCAAGGCGCCCGGGAGCTCATGACCAACGCCGGCCGCCACGCCCGCGCGAGGGCTTGTGACGTGGTGGTGAAGCTTGGCGACCACAGGGTGGAGCTGACGGTGAGCGACGACGGTATCGGGATCGACCCTCAGCGCGCCGGCAAGGTCCGTGGGGTAGAGGGCGGGTTCGGGCTCTTCAGCCTGCGCTCGCGCGTCGAAGGTCTGGGCGGGGAGCTGCACCTGGGCCCGCGCGAGGGGGACGGAACTCGGGCGACCCTGTGGCTGCCCTGTCCCAAGCCGCCCCCCGGCAGGCTGCTCGGCAGGAAAGGGCGGAGGCTGAACGAATCACACAGAGCATCGGAGAAATCACCGTGATTTGAAATCTGTTCGGGGGTGTCGCGCTCCCTTTCAAGACCGGGAGCTTCAACCACATCGCCCGCGCCACCATCCCCTACGTCACCCACAGCCCATCGAGCGAGACGGGACTCGGCGATTCCGTCGTTTTCGACCTGATCGTCTTCAACCGCTCCTGGGGACGCTGGGGAGTCGGGCCGGTGATGCTACTCCCGACCGCGACCGACGACGCGCTGGGGGCCGAGAAATGGGCCGCCGGACCCGCGCTCGGATTCGTCGCCGCGAACCCGGCGTTCATCTGGGGCCTGTTCAACCAGAACCTCTTTTCCTTCGCCGGCAACGACGACCGCGACGAGGTGAAGCTCAGCATCCTACAGCCGATCTTCAACTACTCTCTGCGTTGTGTCCGGGTAACCAGTACAGCAAATGAGCGGCGGACGTATTAGCGTTGCCGCCGATGAGCCTGGCGTCTAAGCTCTCTCCCGTCCGCTTACTGATCCTTTCCGCGACAGGGTCTCCGCCGAGGGGGCTTAAACTGAAACCGTGCGAGGTTTCAGCCGGATTCTGGTTGCGTCTCGCGTGCCATCTGAGGAATCGCCATGTGGGATTGGCTCTACGACTTGCCCACCGGGATGCTGGCCCTCTACTGCGTGGGCTTGTTGGTAGGCGCGACCTGGTTCGGGACCCTCTTCATTCGGCCGTTCTTCCGGCTCTGGCTGCGCAACCAGCCCGGCAGCAACGAACTGGTGAGCCACGCCTACTCCGGATTCAGCCTGCTCTACGGCCTGCTCCTGGGCCTCCTGTCCGTCGCCGCCTACCAGAATGTCGAGCGAATCCAAGGCTACGTGGGGCAGGAGGCGGCCAACCTCGCATCCGTCTATCGGACCATGGCGAACTACCCCCAACCGACCCGGGGAGACATTCAGGAGCTGCTGCGGGACTACACCCTGTACGTCATCCACAAGGACTGGCCGGCGCAGAGGAGCGGCCGCATCAACCCGGGCGGGGCCAAGCGCCTGACCGTCATCGAGCGGCGCCTGAGCGAATTCGAGCCCCAGACCAAGACCCAGGAGATCTTGCACAGCCAGGCACTCGCCGATCTCAGGGATCTCAGGGAGGCCCGTCAGTCACGGGTCCTCGGCCATTGGGTGGCGATCCCCAGCGTCCTTTGGTACGTGGTCCTGGTGGGCGCCCTCGTCAATATCCTCCTGTTCTGGCTGCTCGATGCGCGGCTGCACGTGCTCCTACTCCTGGGCGGCATCGTCTCCTTCTTCCTCGGCGTAATGATCTTCCTGGTCATCGCCATGGACAGGCCCACCCGCGGCGAGGTGAGCGTGTCGACCGACGCCTATCAACAGGTCTTCGACTACGTGATGCGCTGGGATGACGTCTGAGACGGGCCCTGCACCTTTACAGCGTATGGATCGGCGTCACCAATCGGAGATCACGCGATGACCAGGCAAGCGGGTTTGGGGCGGCCTTGGGGCAGGTGGGGCAAGGCACTCCCTCTGGCGCTCCTGCTTGGGGTGACGGCCGAGGTGGCGGCCGATCCGCCCCTGACCTTCGTCACCCTCGGCACCAGCGAAAGCCTCTACTACGAGATCGGGCGCGCGCTCTGCTCGGTGATCAACAAGACCCGCCGCGCGCACGGCATCCGCTGCTCCGCCGAGCCGACGCCGGGCTCCGTCTACAACCTCGAGCGTCTGCGCGATGGGGATTTGGACTTCGCCCTGGCGCAGTCGGACGCGCACTTCGCGGCCTACCAGGGCGAGGGTAATTGGTCCGGCCGCCCCTTCACCGGGCTGCGATCGGTGATGGCCCTGTACCCGGAGCTGGTGACCCTCCTGGTGCGCCCGGATGCCGGCATCACCTCCCTCGCGGACCTCAAGGGCAAGCGGATCAACGTCGGCAACCCCGGCTCCGGCACCCGCGCCACCTGGGACCGGCTCCAGACGG
>JBGSUY010000478.1:0-1692 GCA_041753195.1 Chromatiaceae bacterium | reverse complement strand
CCCCTGCCGGCGGAGGCGGACACCTGCGAGCTTCGGCTGCGCAAGACTGTACCCGAGGGCGTGGCGCGGGCGCGCTCCGCCTGGCTCTCCGGTAGCGCCTGAAGGCCCCATGGACCGCGCCATGACGCTGGTGCGCCTGCTTGCCGATGGGGACTACCACTCCGGGGAGGCCATCGCGGGGAGGCTGGGGATCACGCGCGCCGGGGTCTGGAAGCTCATGCCCAGGGTGCAAGAGCAGCTCGGCCTGGCGGTGGAATCGGTGCGCGGGCGCGGGTACCGGCTGGTCTCCCCCCTGGATCTCCTCGATGCCGGGCGCATCCTGGAGGCCCTGAGGGCCGGGGGTGAGCCGCCCCTGGCCCGCCTCGAGATCCACGCTCAGGTCGACTCTACCAACGCCCGCCTCATGGCCGAGGCCCAGGCCGGTGCCCCCTCCGGAACCGCCTGTCTGGCGGAGCGCCAGACCGCCGGGCGAGGCCGCCGGGGTCGGACCTGGATCTCACCCTTTGGCAGCAATCTGTACCTGTCCGTCCTGTGGCGCTATCCCTTGGCCCCTGCCGCCCTCGGTGGCGTGAGCCTGGCCGCTGGGGTGGCGGTAGCCCGGGTCCTTCGGGGCCTCGGGGCGAGCGAACTGACCCTGAAGTGGCCCAATGACCTGCTCTGGCGGCGGCGCAAGCTCGGGGGCATCCTGCTGGAGGTGGCGGGAGAGGCCCAGGGTCCGAGCTTCCTGGTGGCTGGGCTGGGGATCAACCTGCGCATGCCGGCGGACCAGGGGCGGGTCATCGACCAACCCTGGACCGACCTGGCGGGCATCCTGGGGGACCGCCTGCCGGGGCGCAACGTCCTTGCCGCGCGCCTGATCGCCGCCCTGTGCTCGGCCTTGGAGCGCTATGGGCAACTGGGCCTGGAGCCCTTCCTCGCGGACTGGGACACCTTCGACGGGCTGCGCGGCGAGCGGGTGCGCCTGCTCCTGGGTGAGCGGGTGATCGAGGGGACCTACACGGGAATCGCCCCGGACGGGGCCCTGCACCTGGCCACGGCGGAGGGCGTCCAGAGTTACCATGCGGGGGAGGTGAGTCTGCGCCGGGTGGAGGGGCCCGCCCTTTGAACCTGCTGCTCGATATCGGGAACACCAACCTGCGTTGGGCGTCCCAGGAGGGTCCGGATCTGGGGGACCTCGCGGTCGTCCGTCACGGCGGGGGCGTGCCCCTGGACTTGATCGCCGCCTGGGAGGTCTTGGAGGTGCCCCGCCGGGTGTTGATCGGCAACGTGGGGGGCGCGTCGGTCGCTTCCGCCGTCGCCCGGGTCGTGCGGGCTCTGTGGGGTGTCAAGGCGGAGCTGGCGGCTGTTCGGGCGTCCTGCCTGGGGCTCCGGGTCGCCTATGAGGATCCCTCCCGCCTCGGCGTCGACCGCTGGCTGGCGCTGCTCGCTGCCCAGGGGCACCACGCCGGTTCCACCCTGATCGTGGACGCGGGGACCGCCGTCACCTATGACCTCCTGCTCGACGGTGGGCGTCATTTGGGGGGACTCATCCTGCCCGGTATGGAGATGATGCGCGGGGCCTTGCTCCAGGGCACCCGGATACCACCGATGGGGCTAGACCCGGCCACTTCGCTACCTCTGGCGGAGCCTTGGGGGACGGACACCGGGACGGCAGTGGCGGCCGGGGGTGCCCAGGCCCTCGGGGCCCTGGCC
>JBGSUY010000477.1:0-4094 GCA_041753195.1 Chromatiaceae bacterium | reverse complement strand
CCAGCCTGAGCTATCGATCCGGTGACCGCTTCCTCGCCGCCGCCCGGCTGCGCAGCAACCAGACGGTGGTGTTCCTGGACAGCACGGGGCGCAGCTACTCGCTGCCCGCCCACGCCCTGCCCTCGGCCCGGGGTCAGGGCGAGCCCCTCACGGGTCGCCTGGACCCACCCAAGGGGGCGAGCTTCGTAGCGGTGCTGGGGAATGGGTCCGAGACCAGGCTGGTGCTCGCGAGCGATGCGGGGTATGGCTTCATCGTCCGCCTGGGGGACCTCCATGCCAAGCCCAAGGCCGGAAAGGCGGTCCTCAACCTGCCCGCGGGGGCCCGGGTGCTAACCACGATCCCAGTGGTCGACCCCGAGGGCGGACGGCTCGCCGCCGCCACCACCAGCGGTCACCTCCTGGTCTTTCCAGTCTCGGAGCTGCCCGAGATGCCGCGCGGCAAGGGCAACAAGATCATCGGCATTCCCAGTGCCCGGGTGGCGAGTCGGGAGGAGGTGCTGGCGGCCCTCGCGGTCGTCCCCGACGGCGCCGGTCTCACCATCCTCTCGGGCAAGCGCACCTTCACCCTCAAGCCCGCGGACCTGGAGCTCTATGTGGGTGAGCGGGGGCGGCGGGGCCGGCTCCTGCCCCGGGGATTCCAACGGGTGGACGGGCTGCAGCCCGCGCTGGGGTAGGGATCTCAGGCGGCTCCCGGAGAATAAAGAGGCCGCCCGCGAGCGGCCTCGTCGCGAGGCCCTGGGCGACGGCTCCTCAGCTCATATAGCTCAGGGCCTCCTCGCCCGGGTGGGTCAGGCCGGCGACCCGCCAGGCCTCGCGGCAGGAGCCGAACAAGTTGCGCACGGCGTGTCGGTCCATGCCGTGGGTGCGGCAGATCAGGGAGACTGGGGGTATGGCGCCATAGGTCATCCGGTGCTCCCGCAGGTAATAGATGATCGACCAGTGGTCCTTGGTGAGTGGACCCAGGTCATCCATGCGGGCGATGGCGCGGGCCATCCCGGGGTTCCACAGCTCCGCGTCCACGAGGAATCCGTCCGCGTCCAGGGGTAGGGGGCGCGGCGTCCCGGAGGCCAGCTCCTGTAAGGTTCTCTTGGTCATGGTCCCATCCGCTCCTTTGTATCTTCGGTGTCGATTCGCTGATTAATTTGGCTAATGCGCACATAGATTGAGTGCACAGCATCGACTATAGCCTGGAACCTGCCAGGGTCAAGCCCAAAGAGCTTGGGAGCTTTGGAGAGGGCGCGCCGAGCGGGCGACGCCTCGGGGGAGTTGGCCTTGGCCTACCAGGCGTTCGGCTCGCTCCGCTGGAGTCTGATCCGATGGTGCTCCAGGGGATAGCCCCGATCCCGGTAGTAGCGAAAGCGCTGCCGGCCGGCGGCAGTGACCCCGGGGTCCTGGTCCACCGGCTCGCAGACTCGCTCGAAGCGGCTGAAGAAGGCCGGTACCTCAGAGGCCAGGTTGATGAGCACCTGGGCCTCGGTCTCCGGGTTCCCGTCCCGGCTGATCAGGACGGGTGTCAGATCCAGGTCGAGGGTCGGGCTGGCGGGGTCCACCAGGCCATGGGGGAGAAAGCTCTCCTGGCGGTAGGTCCATAGCAGCCGGTCCAGATGACGGGCGAGCTCGGCGTCGGGGCAGTGGATCAGAACCCGCAGCTCGTCCGCGCGGGCCCGCTCCGCCAAGCGGCAGGTCAGCAGGAAGCGGTCCCCCGGGCTGTCGGGCTCGAGGCTGTAGAAGTCGATGCGGGTCATGGGGCAGGTGGCGCCGAGGTCCGAGGGCTACGGGTAGGCCCGAGGGAGACTATAGCGATCTTGGGGACTCGCGTCTGCAGGGATACGCAGGGTCCGGTGTCAGACAGCCGCGGAAGGTCTGAGAGGCCTGGGAACGCGAATGCCTGCACGCGATGCACCGTATCGGTGCGACTGCCCCGTTCAGGTGCGCTTGGGCCAAGGCTTAACGGGAGCCGCGAGGCCTTGCGCCCTGTTGCGGCCGGGCCCCTTGCCCCTTTCGAGAAGGCCGGCGCTAGTCCCCGTCTTTTCGGCTTTTGGCGTCCTTTCGCGGCTCAATGGTTGCCTGGCCAGTCGCTCCACGACCTGGCTCGCGAACCGTGCGCTGGGATCCCGGTGGAGCCTCGGCGCAAGCTCGCAAGCCTTGGCGTGGTTACTGCAAAGGGCTGCACCGCATTCGTTCACGAGGTCAGACAATGGAACAGCTCAAGGCAGGCACAGACGTACTCTTCATCCTGATCGGCGCCGTGATGGTGCTGGCCATGCACGCGGGCTTCGCCTTTCTGGAGCTGGGTACGGTGCGGGCCAAGAATCAGGTCAACGCCCTGGCGAAGATCATGAGCGATTTCGCCGCTTCCACCATCGCTTATTTCTTCGTCGGTTACGGCATCGCCTACGGGGTGACCTTCTTCTCGGGGGCCGAGTCGCTGCGGGTCGACAACGGGTTTGCCCTGGTCAAGTTCTTTTTTCTGTTGACCTTCGCCGCGGCCATTCCGGCCATCGTGTCGGGCGGGATCGCGGAGCGGGCGCGCTTCTACCCCCAGTTGCTGGCCTCGTCCCTGATCGTCGGCCTGCTCTATCCCTTCTTCGAGGGTATGACCTGGAACGGCAACCTCGGCCTACAGGCGTTCATCGAGGGCCGCTTCGGTGCGCCCTTCCATGACTTTGCCGGCTCGGTGGTGGTGCATGCGGTGGGAGGCTGGATCGCGCTCGCCGCGGTGCTGTTGTTGGGGCCGCGCCATGGGCGCTACCGCGCCGATGGGGGCATGACCGCCCACCCGCCGTCCTCCATCCCCTTCCTGTCCCTGGGGGCCTGGACACTCACCGTGGGCTGGTTTGGGTTCAACGTCATGTCCGCCCAGACGGTACAGGCGGTGAGCGGCCTGGTGGCCGTGAACTCCCTGATGGCGATGGTGGGGGGCATCCTCGCGGCCCTGGTCGCGGGCAAGAACGACCCCGGCTTCCTGCACAACGGGCCCTTGGCCGGTCTGGTGGCGGTGTGCGCCGGCTCCGACATCATGCACCCCTTGGGGGCCCTGGTGACGGGGGCCGTCGCCGGTGCCCTGTTCGTCTACGCCTTCACCCTGACCCAGAACAGGTGGCGGATCGACGATGTGCTGGGCGTCTGGCCCCTGCATGGCCTGTGCGGAGTCTGGGGCGGTGTTGCGGCCGGGATCTTCGGCCTCCAGTCCTTGGGTGGCGTGGGTGGTGTGTCCCTCGGTGGCCAGATCGCCGGCACCCTGACCGGGGTTGTCGTGGCCTTTGTCGGCGGCCTCGCGATCTACGGGGCCATCAAGGCCCTGATGGGTCTAAGGCTCAGCAAGGAGGAGGAGTACGTAGGCGCGGACCTCAGCATCCACCGAATCACGGCCCAGCCGGACTACAACCGCGGCGAGGTTTGAGGCGGATCGGCCTGGCGGCGGACAGGGTTCAGGTCCGCCGGTAGCTGGCGGAGCCGGAGTAGGTCTCGAACAGGGTCACCTCCACCACCGGAAAGCCACCCCGTTCCACCTGCTCGAAGATCAAGCGGGCGATGTTCTCGGCGGAGGGGTTCGCCTCCATGGCGTAGACGCGCTCCCCCGCCGCCTGGAGCAGGGGCAGGACCGGATCCTCCCGGCAGAGGATCATGGTGTGGTCGATCTCGGCCTGGAGCCAGGACTTCACATAGTCGCCGATGTCCTTGAAGTCGACCACGAGCCCCAACGGATCCAGGGCGGTGGACTCCAGCCGTATCTGGGCGCGGGCATTGTGCCCATGGAGGTGGCGGCACTTGCCCCCGTGGCCGAGCAGACGGTGGCCGTAGCAGAAATGGACCTCTTTGACGACGCTGTACATCGGGCCACCTTCCTACCGGCCGAGATGCGAAGGGTAATCTAGCGGCGGTGCACTCGACAGTCCGCGCCGAACCGGGCGCGGCCCGGCCCGGGCAAGGTAGGCGGGGTATCAGACGCAGCCCGTGGGCTTCGGCAGGCCGCCCCACTTGCAGATCAGCTTCATGGGTCCCTTCTTGAAGATGTCGTAGAGCTCCTTGGTGGTCACCTTCTGCTTCTTTGCGAAGATGCGGATGGGGGGCACCACCCCGTCCTCGTCGTA
>JBGSUY010000476.1:0-2173 GCA_041753195.1 Chromatiaceae bacterium | reverse complement strand
AGATCCAGGCCGAGGCGCTCCCGGTAGAGCGTGCTCAAGGCGATTGGCACAGGAAAATAGAGACGGTAGGTCTTCATCACGCGGTCGTCCAGGTCGCTCAGGATCTCGAAAGGATAGCCATCCTTCTCCACCTGCCCTCGTGATTTGTCGGGCCGCTGGGGGGTGACCGCCACCAGCCGGGCCCCCCGGGCCTCGATCAGCGGCAGGGTTTCTTGGAGGGCATGCAGGTGCAGGTTGCAGTAGGGGCACCAGGCGCCGCGGTAGAAGACGAGGACCACCGGTCCCTGGGTCAGGAGATCCGAGAGACGGACCTCGCGGCCGTTGGCGTTGGGCAGCACAAAGTCCGGCGCCAGCTCGCCAACCCTGAGTCCCGGCTCCGGCATGGCTGCCTCCAGGTCCCTGGCGGCCTGTTCCATGACCGCTCGGTCCGCGGGGCTCAAGGGCGGCCCCCCGGACTTGGCCCGGGTCGCCTGGAAGGCATCCAGGGCTTGCCCGAAGCTGGGCACGGGTGCGCCCGTATCGGCCTGCGCCGGTGTATGCAGGGCAGACAGCAAGGTCAGAACGCCTAGGGCCAGGGGCAGCTGTCGCATGGTCGTCTCCTCGGGCTAGGTTAGGATGCGATGCCCGGTCGGACCGGCGCAGCGGACGAGTTCTTTCGCCGGGTCGCTCGCTCGTCGCGTCTCCCGGCCGAGCGCGACATCCGCGCGAGGGAGCGGCATGCACACCAGCGCGCAAGCTGCCGGATGGCCGAGGGCCCTCCGACGCTGGTGATTGAAAAGACCAGGGGCCGGAGTGCATCGGTCGGCTTCTGCCACAGTTGAGGGGGGCCTGGTCTCGGGCGGACCGTCTGGCCTCAATTGGTCGCATCCGCGGACCAATCCTGACAGTAATCCGGACAGGAATGGCGCTAAGGTGAGTTCCGGGCAATCTCATACCATGCAAGCAGGCCGGATCAGGATGTCCCATTTGGGCAATATTGGATTGCGTTGCAGCCGAGCCTCCACCGCCTGCATGGCGTGCTTGGAGAGGGAGACGCCTTATTCATGGACTTTTCGGCTCAGTTCCACGACCGGATGAACACACTTCCAGGTCATGCTGTTCGCCCATGCCAGCATGGTCTGGGAATCGGTCAGTTTGGCCCCGTTCCAATGCTTCGCCAGAATCCCCCAGCAACGCTCAACCGGGTTGTACTTGCTGTGGTACGTTGGGTAGTACAGCAGGTGGATGGGCTTGGCGATGGCGTCGGCGAACTGCACCATACGCTTGAGGAACTGGGTGCGCCGCCCGTTGCTTTCCGGGCTGTTTTCGGCCTTGATCCGGAGCAGCGAGATGGCGTCGCGTTGGTGCGGCGAACGGCACTCCCACCATGCGTGCAGGGCGTCGACGATGAAGTCGCTGGTCTTCGCGGAGCTGCCGAAGGTCAGGTGCAGTTCGCCGATGTCTTCGTTCACGACTTGAGCGCCGGGCGCAGCCGGTAGCCGTTGCGGTTCAGGGTCTCGGCCATGGTGCTGGCAGCAGGCAGCACCGCGTCGGCAAAATCTTGGGCGCGCAACTGCGTGAGGCCTTGCGCCGCGGTGAGGCGCGTGAACGATAGCGTGCTGCGAAAGGTCGGGTCGTGTTTCGACTACATCGCGGTTGTCAAGTTGCTGGAGCAGTACCGGGTGTCTCCTGACCTGTCGTTTGCGCTGCGCGGCAGCGGGGGCATGGCCAAGGCCGTGGCCGGCGCATTGCGCGACACCGGCTTTCGTTCCGGCATCATCCTGGCCCGCAACCAGACCACCGGCGGACCGCTGGAAGGGACCTATGGTTATTAGTGGCGGACCGAGCTCGGCAACGCTCGGCCCGGCCTGTTGATCAATGTCACCCCCATCGGCATGGCCGGCGGTCCGGAGGCCGAGACGCTGGCGTTCAATCCGGCGGTCATCGACAGGGCCCAGGGGGTGTTCGACGTGGTTGCGGCGCCCCCGGAAACACCACTCATCCGGTATGCCAAGTCCCAGGGTAAGGCCGTCATCACCGGCGCGAAGGTGGTCGCCCTGCAGGCGGCGGAGCAGTTCGCCCTCTACACGGGTGTGCGGCCGACCGAGGAGCAGATCCGCCGCGCCTCCGCGTATGCCCGCGGTTGACCCGCGAACCGGCTGGGGCAGGGCCGCGAGCCCGGGAATCCTGAATT
>JBGSUY010000475.1:0-23997 GCA_041753195.1 Chromatiaceae bacterium | reverse complement strand
TCCCCCGTCGCTCGACCCTGATGATCCTGGCGCGCAACGCCCAAGGGGAGATCCTGGTGGAGCGCCGCCCTCCAGCCGGCATTTGGGGCGGACTCTGGAGCCTGCCAGAGACGGCCCCCGGCACCGACCCCGCTGATTGGTGCCGCGAGCGGCTGGGCCGGGCGCCCCTGTGGGTTGAAATGCTCCCCGCCCGCCGTCACACCTTCAGCCACTTCGCGCTGGAGATCCGCATCGCCGCGCTACAGGTGCCGGAAAGTCCGGCTGGCGTCGCGGACCAGGGCCAGTCCCGATGGGCCAGCGGCGCGACGCTGCGCGACCTCGGTCTGCCGGCCCCGGTGCGCTCCATCATTCAGGCCGCGCAGAGCACGGCAGCGGCCGACCACCCCATCAGCCATTCAGAGGAAACCGTCCAATGAGTCGACTCGTTCAATGCGTCAAGCTTGGCCGCGAGGCCGAGGGACTGGATCGCCAACCCTATCCGGGGGAGCTTGGGCGGCGCGTCTACGAGCAGGTCTCCAAGCAGGCCTGGGCAGATTGGCTGCGGCACCAGACCATGCTGATCAACGAAAACCGCCTGAGTCCCATGGACCCTAAGTCCCGCAAGTTCCTCGAGGAGCAGATGGAGCGCTACTTCTTCGGTGAAGGGGCCGAGACCCCGGCGGGCTACGTCCCGCCCAAATCCTGAGGACCCGGATCAGCGACTCGGGGCTTGCGGGCCCCAGGGGCGGGGCCTCTGCCCTTGTGCTGGCCCAGGGTCAGGCCAGCCGACGCCAAGTAGACCTCCCGCAGGAACAAGAGCAGGGCAGCGATCAGGGAAAGCATGGCTCCGATGAACAGCAGCGCTACCGGAACGGAGGCGTCGAAGCCCAGGAAGGCGCCGAGAAACAGGATCGCAATTACCCCGGCGATCAGCAGGGCCGAGACGGTGCAGAGCCCAATGGACAAGCCGATGAGCCGCCAGCGGCGGCACAGCAGGGTCATTTCCGGCTGGTACTCCGGCGCGACGAGGGGATCCGCCTGCACCAGGCCATCCACCACCCGGGCCCGGTCGATGACCCGCGACAGACGAGTCGTCATCACCCCCAGCATGGCCCCGATGCCGGTCAGCAGGAAGACGGGCGCCACCGCCAACTGGATCACGTGAGCGATGGCGGAGATGGTGGGTTCCGGGGGCATGGGCTGGGTCAGGTTACATCGCATCAGGTCGCGGCCCAAATTAACCCGTAGGAGCGCCGCCCTCGGCGCGACAGGCCTCCTCAAGCCATCGGGGCGCCCGCCAGGTCCCTTCGCGGCGGGGCGCAGCTCCTACCCGCGGCTCGCAAACTAGATGTCTGGGCGCCAGCGATCAGTGCAAGGTGGCGAGGAGGGCTGGCGTCGGCCAGGCATCCGCGGGTAGCCCAAGGCGCAGCTGCTCTTGGCGCACGGCCTCGCGGGTCTTGGCTCCCAGGATGCCGTCGATGGACCCGACGTCGTAACCTAGCTCCGTCAGCCGCTCTTGGAGCCGCTGCATCTGCTCGCGCGAGAGCCCGGGCTCCGGCTGGCCAAGCCGTGCCTTCGGCGCCCCCGCGAGTCGGGTCGCGAGGTAGGCCGCGGTGGTGCTGTAGACGAGCGACTGGTTCCAGCGCAGGAAGACGCCGAAGTTCGGATAGGCCAGAAAGGCGACTCCCTTGCGGCCCATCGGCAGCAGCAAGGATGCAGGCAGCCCCTCCGCGACCAGGCCAGTCCCCGCCGCATCCTGCACGCCCCAGGCGGCCCAATGGCGGCCAGGCTGCCGCTGGTAGGGCCCGGTCTGCTCCCAGGGCAGCTCCTCCGGGATCCTCACCTCCTGGAGCCAGGGCTCCCCCGCGCGCCACCCCAAGCGCTCAAGCATACGCGCCGCGGTAAGGATCACGTCCGGCTTGCTCACCTTGAGGTCCACCCGGCCATCCCCGTCCCCGTCGGTGCCCAGCTCCAGATAGTCGGCTGGCAGGATCTGGATCTGGCCCAGCTCCCCCGCCCAGGCGCCCTTGAGGTCCTCCGCATCCAGATAACCCAGGTCCAGCAGTCGCAGGGCGGCGATGAGCTGGGGCCGAAACAGCTCCGGGCGCCGGCAGTCGTGGGCCAGCGTCGCGAGGGCATCCAGGGTGTCGAAGTCCCCCTGCACCGCGCCGTAGTCCGTCTCCAGGCCCCAGAAGGCGGCGATCACCGGCCCCGGCACCCCGTAGCGCTGTTCCGCCAGCGCAAAGGACTCAGCGAAGTTGCGCAAGTGCTGGAGGCCGACCTTGAGCCGGTAGGGGTTGACCATGCGCCCGGCGAAGGTCTGCCAATCCTCGGAGAAGACCTTCTGGGAGCGATCCAGGGAGAGCACCTGCGGGTTCGGACGCACCCGATCCAATAAGACGATCGCGGCCTGCGATAGACCCGCCCCCACCGAATCCTCACGGACCTCCGAGACCCAGGCAGCGAAGTCTCCGCCACACTCGGCTCCCACGGCTCCGCCCGCACCCCCTTGGAGGGCCAATAACAGGAGCGCAATCCGACTCGTCATCTCCATCTCCTTGGGCCCGGCAACCGATGCCTGGTCCCCTGTCGCCGCGACGTCCAGCATGACCGCCGTCCCGGCCAACGGCGCATAGCAACCCGGCCCAATGGCAAAAGCGTCGATCCTCGACGCAGTTCCCGATTATGGGTCGAAGCGGCCCGACGGCTTGCTACCGACCGCCCTGTTTCCATGCTCCCAGGACGATAAACTGGAAATAGAGGAAACGCGATGGCCGCCAGGGTGCGATTCGAGAGCCGCAGGAAATTGTTGCTTGCGGCAGCTCACCAGCCCAGGAGTTTTTCCGATCGCCGAATGAACGAAGGGCTGGCAGTCTGTTACGGAGTTCACAGTTTTCCGTAAGCGCTCGATCGCTCCGAAGCACCGTCCGAATGTAGTGATACCGAAACCTGTAAAACCGCCGCAAATCCGATGTCCAGCAACCTTGCTGAGCGCTGAAGGAGCGGCCCCCAACGACTTGCGACCCTCATCACGGCGGTCAAACTGGCCCTCGGTAACCCTTACTAGCACAACATCTTAGCGGCGCCGATGACTCATGGAAGGCCGTGAGCAACAGCGACTCGACGCTAATGAAAGCCGAAACACCATGAAGACTCCGAAGCCCAGCCGCGGCGTCACCTTGATCGAGTTGATGACGACGCTCAGCGTTGCCGCGGTGGTTCTCACGTTGGGGGTCCCCTCGTTTCGGGGGATCCAGTTGAGCATGCAGCGCGCCCAGGTCAGCTCATCCCTGACAGCGTCCTTCACCCTGGCACGGAGCGAGGCGGCACGCCGCGCCGTCTCCGTGACCGTCTGTTCATCCGCGAACGGCACGTCCTGCGGAGGGGACCCCAGCACAGATTGGAAAAACGGCTGGATCGTATTCACGGACGTCGATAGCGACGGCGTAGTCGATAGCGGCGACGAGAGGCTCGATACCGTTCGCTTTGAGAGTCCCGTTTTCAAGCTGGACGCGGCCAATGCACTCGGAGGCCGCATTACGTTCGCCAGCAGTGGCTTCCCCGCCAGCACGGGTACCTTTACCTATAAAGACGAGAAATTGACCTGCGGCCTGCGCCTAAGCCCCGTTGGGCGCATCGAAAAAGACTCCAACGACCCGCAATGCGGATGAAGCCCATGCCCGGCCCCCTCGATCGTCGCCGCCCCAAGGCCCGACACCCCAACACGTCGAAAGGATTCACCATGGTCGAGGTCCTGGTGACCACAGCCGTGACGCTAGTCGCATTTGCAGGTCTGGCGACCCTCCAGGTGCTCTCGCTGCGCGCGGCGGACAGTTCCCTGGAGCGCACCCAGGCTGCCACCCTGGCCTCGGAGATGATCGAGCGGATGCGGGCCAATCGGGGTGAAAAGGGAACCCCAAACACGGCCCTGGGTGGTGCTTACAACAACAAAACTCTCTGCCGTCCCGGTGTCGCGACCTGCAGCGACTCCGCGGTGGACTGCAGCAAAGACCCACCGACAAACCCCGTCCAGCGCGACCTGGAGGCCCTGTGGTGCGCCCTAGATCAAGCCGGCCTACCGAACTGGTACGCGGCCATCCAGGGTTCGGGGGAGCCGTCGCGTGTGGCCGTCCGCTGGGACGATACACGAGCCGAGGCCCAGGGCTCGGCAACCGCCGCGGACCGAGACTCGTGTCTGGGCGACACCATCCCCGACGGTCGGCAAGAGGTCTGCGTGGCGACGCAGCTATGAAACGTCCACACGCAGATCGGGCCCTACCGAGGGGCCGCCGCATGATCGGACTGGCCCTCGTCGAGCTGATGATCGCCCTGGTGCTCGGGCTCGTGATCGTCGCCGCCTTGGGGCAACTCTACGCCGGCGGCAGGTCGACGGCGCGGGTGGGGGAAAGCCTCACGCGTTTGAACGAGAACGGCCGCTTCGCCGTGGATCTGCTTGCCGGAGACTTGCGTATGGCCGGTTATCTGTCCTGCGGGGGAGCCGGCGCAGACATTGGTAGCACCGTGAATGGCGGAAGCAATTGGCTCTACCAGACGGCTGGGCTCCGGGGATTCGAGGGAGGCGTGGACACGCTGCCGAGCGAGCTCACCGGACAGGTGCGCACCGGGACCGACGTGCTCATCGTCCGCCGCGCGGCCGCCGAGTCGGCGTTAGCTGGCCAGACATTCCAGGCGGGCGAGATCCTCGTGATCTCGAACACCGTCTGCAACCAGGCGACGCTTTTTCAGCTCACGAGCTCGCTCGCGTACAACCCGAGTGCCGCCTTCAACCCGGGCTCCGCTGTGTCCACTACCGGGTCGAATCCGGGAAACTGTACCGCCAACCTCTTCGGCAGCTTTGACTGCGGGTCGGTCTCGGGAGCCTACGCCGATACCTTCGGGAGCGGCTTCGCCCTGAGCCGCTACGCGGTCCATGCCTATTACATCAGCGCTGCCGATCCCCCCACCCTGATGCGCATGCGTCTGTGCCAGAGCGGCGGCAACGCATCGACCTGCGTGGATGAGCTCATCCGGGATGTCGAAGACCTCCAGGTCGAGTACTGCTGTAACGGCAACGCTTATGTCACTGCCGATCAGGTCGTCGCCAATAGCATCGACTGGGGCGACCTGACCAGTGTGCGCTTCGCCCTCCTGATGCGCTCGCGAGAGGCTAACGTCCGGACTGAGGCCGCCGCACAGACCATCAGCCTCTTGGGAAACCAAATCACCACACCGAGCGATCGGCACCTGCGCCGGGTCTTCGGCGGCGCCGTCGCCGCACGCAACCAACTGCCATGAACCCCTATCCCCTCCACTGCAGGATCCCGAGCCAGCGCGCCCGAGGCGCGACCCTTGTCGTCGGCATGGTGCTCCTGCTGCTCATGACCGTCCTCAGCCTGACCACCCTCAAGTCGATAAAGACGGACGAGCGTCTGGCGGGCAATCTGCAGGACCGTAATACCGCCTTGCAGGCCGCCGAGTCGGCCCTGCGAGAGGCCGAGGAATTCCTCACAGGGGTATCTCCTGGTCGCTTCGCTAATGAAAAAGGGCTTTACCTTTATACCTACTCGGGAATCCCCGCCCCACTCGAGCTCACCGACGACGACGCCATAACCTATCAGGGGTCCCTGACCGGGGTGGCCCAAGAGCCACTCTATACCCTCGAGCAGATGGAGTCCGGGGTGGAGAAGGGTCAGAGCCTGGTCCTTGGCGTGCGCTATGGCGGGGAGCGGCGCGCCACCTATCGCATCACCGCGCTCGGGTTCGGCGGCTCCGCTACAACGCGCGTGGCCCTGCAGAGCACCTACAAGCGCTAGCCCATCCGAACGGGAAAGCCCTCCCAAGAACGGACACGGCGGGCTGCGGTCCCTAGTGAGGTAGACCAAATGAAGCATCGAGCCCTCAATTTTCTGATCAGCGCCATCGCCGCTGTCGTCTCATTGTGCGTTTGTCCCGTCACCGCCGACATCGCCCAGACCCCCCTCAACCTCGTCCATTCGGTTCCGCCGCGCATCCTTTTCGCGATGTCGAACGACCACGCGCTTTATTACAAGGCGTATACGGACTGGAACGATCTGGACGGCGACGGCGCCACCGATACGACCTATCTATCCTCTTTTAGCTATTACGGCTATTTCGACCCGGCGAAGTGTTACGAGTACGAAAATGGTCGGTTCGTACCCAAGGGTGGTACCAAAGCGAGCTTCTACTGCGAGGGGCAGTGGAGCGGCAACTTCCTCAACTGGGCGACCATGTCCCGCATGGACATCGTTCGGAAGGTTCTCTATGGAGGCTATCGGTCCACCGACACGGCCGACGAGACGGTCCTCGAGCGCGCCTTCATCCCCACCGATGCCCACAGCTTTGCCAAGTATTACGCAGGTGAAGACATCCGCTCGCTGACTCCCTTCGACGTCGCCGATTTGACCTTGTGCAACACGACCTACGCCGCCACCGGCCAGTCCCAGAACGTCACCGCGTCGCCTCGTATCAGAGTCGTCGAGGGAGATTTCCGTTACTGGGCGGCGAACGAGCGCTGGCAGTGCACCTGGGATGACGAGCGGGGCGATAACTCCAGCGGCACCAACTACACCGGATCGGATACCAGCGACCCCGGAAAGGACACGAATGGCCTAGGCGAAAAGGATTACGTCGCTAGAGTCCAGGTTTGCGTCCCCGGCCTTCTCGGTACCGAAGAAAAAGAATGTCGCAACTACAAGGATGGCAACCCGAAGCCGGTTGGGCTCCTACACGAGTACGGCGAGAACGAGCAGCTCCTGTTCGGACTCATGACCGGAAGCTATGCCAAGAATAAGTCTGGCGGTGTGCTGCGAAAGAACATCTCCTCTTTCAAGAACGAGGTGAACGTCGATACCGATGGCACCTTTACCGGCTCCCCTGGCATCGTAAAAACCTTAAATAACTTGCGTATCGCGCGGTATGACTACGCGGACGGGACCTACAACACGGCCGACAGCTGCCCCTGGGGCCTCGCATCCTTCCCGGACGGCCAATGCAGCAATTGGGGCAACCCACTGAGCGAGATCTATCTGGAGTCCCTTCGCTATCTTGCGGGACTGAGCCCAGCCACTGCTTACGCGGCTAACGATTCCGGGTACGTCGCCGGCTTGTCGACGCCGGACTGGGTCGATCCCCTCGATGAGGAGCATTGGTGCGCGCACTGCAACATCATCCTGATCAACGCCAGCGAATCCTCGTACGACCACGACAGCCTCGATCCCGGCGGTCTCAAGAACTCCCCCGACGCGGTGGATTGGACCAACAAGCTGGGGGACCTCGAAGGCATCTCGGGGCTGGACTACTTCGTCGGCGAGAACGGCAGCGACAACAACCAGCTCTGCACCGCCAAGAAGGTGCCGGGCCTCGGCGGCATCAGGGGCGCCTGCCCCGGCGCACCGCGCCTCTCCGGTACCTATCTGGTCACCGGTCTTGCCTATTGGGCCAAAACCAAGGACATCCGAGGTGACCTCGACGAGGATCAACATGTAACTACCCGGGCGGTCGCACTCCTGCCTGGCGTGCCAAGGCTGGTGATTCCCATTCCCGACCGGGAAGACAGCGGCTCCAGTGGCACCGTCTCTATCCTTCCCGCCTGCCGTATACCCAGACTCGATGGGACGACGGACACGAACTGTGCCATCGTGGACTTTAAGATCCTGGAGCAGGACATCGTGAAAGGTACCGGCATCGCCTACGTCAACTGGGAGGACAGCGAGCAAGGGGGGGACTACGACCAGGACATGAAGGGGACCATCTCCTACGCCATCAACGCGGGCGCGGGGACCATCACGGTGACCACGGACACGGACGAGGAGTCCACGATCTACCCGATGGGCTTCGGATATGTCATCAGCGGCACCGACCTAGATGGCTTCCATGTCCATTCCGGGAGTGAGGGATTCAGCTACAGCGATCCCACGGGCGTCATCGGTTGCGACGGTTGTGAGATCGACGACATTCCCTCCAGCTACACGTATCGATTGGGCCAGTCATCCGCTGGGCTTCTTGAGCAGCCCCTTTGGTACGCCGCAAAGTACGGGAGCTTCAACGACGGAAACAAAAACGACGAGCCGGACCAAGAGCCGGAGTGGGACGAGGACCGGAACGGGCGCCCAGACGGCTTCTTCCTCGCCAATGACCCGTCCAAGCTGGGACCAGCCCTCGCGCGGTTCCTTGATGTCATCTCCGCCACCACCTCCTCCGCCTCGGTGGCCACCAACTCGGTCACGCTGAACACCGATACCCAGATCTACCAGGGCCGCTTCGACAGCGGAGACTGGTCCGGCGATTTGGTGGCCTTCCCGGTCGATGACAACGGTTCCATTGGCACGCCGGCCTGGCACTCCCGCGACCAGGTGAACGAACAGGCCCAGAGCGATACGCGCCGGATCGTCACCACCAACGAGTCGAGTCTCGATGGGGTCCCCTTCCGCTGGGACCAGTTGGCCGACGCCCAAAAGCGGGCGCTGCAGTGCCTCACGCCCCCGTGCGCGGATGCCGATTTGGCGACGGACCCGGTAGGTCAGGACCGCTTGGACTATGTGCGCGGCAGTGACAACGATGAGCTTCAGAACGGTGGGGACATGCGAGACCGGGAGTACAAGCTCGGGGACATCGCCGATTCCGAGCCGATCTACGTCGGCGCCCCTGCGTCCCTGTACCCGGACGACATCGAGGCGGAGAGCTATCTCGCCTTCGCGTCCGCCTCCGACGCGACCAATCGGGCCCACGTCCTCTATGTCGGCGCCAACGACGGCATGCTGCACGGTTTCGATGCCACTACGGGCGCCGAGCTGTTCGGCTATGTGCCACGCGCTGTTTATCCCAACCTCCCCCGGCTGACCACGCTGAACTACCGGGATAACCACCGCTATTTTGTGAACGGTGGCCCGACGGTCGCCGATGTCTACATCGGCTCTGAGTGGCGGACCGTCCTGGTCGGCGGTCTGGCGGCGGGCGGGGCGGGGGTCTTCGCCATCGACGTCACCGACCCCGAGCGGCTCAAGGCCAGCGAGTCCAGCGCCGCCGACCTTGTCCTCTGGGACATCACGGGCGCGGACACGGGATTTGGGGATCTGGGATTCACCTTCAGCAAGCCGGCCGTGGTGCGCATGCCGGACGGCACCTTCGGCGGCAAATGGGTGGCCATCTTCGGCAACGGTTACCATGACGATCCTTTGGATACCCGCGGCAAGGCCGTGCTGTATTTCGTCGATGTGGCCGACGGGACCCTGCTCGGCTCCGTGGTGGCCCAGAGCGGCCCGGGCAATGGTCTCTCCAGCGTCGCACCCGTGGACTATGACGGCGATGCCAAGGTCGACTACATCTACGCGGGCGACCTCAAAGGGAACCTGTGGCGCTTTGAGCCGAACGGCGCCAGCGCATGGAAGGTATCCTTCGGAGGAGCCCCCTTGTTCATGAACGGGACGCCGGACGTCACCACGACAGAGACTCTCCCGACCGAGGTGTGCACAACGAAGACCGAGCAGGTCTGCGTCAGGACAAAGAAGGGCAAATGCGTCGCGTGGAAGGACGTGACTAACGTCGTTTGCCACTGGGAAGACATGGAGAGCACGACCGTCACCCCGGGGGAGTACCAACCGATCACCGTTCGCCCCGAAGTCATTCGCCACTCCCTGGGAGGCGTCATGGTCCTGTTCGGGACCGGGAGCTTCTATCGCGACGGGGAGGGCATACCCAAGACCGATGTCACCAATGCCTTTTACGGGGTCTGGGACCGCCTACGCACGGACGAGACGGGCGAGATTCGCACCCAACATCTGCTGGGGCAGCGGATCGTGGAGGAAACGAACCTCAATGGCTTCGATCTGCGCGTGACGACCGGCAATCCGATCAAATGGCATACGGACACGGGCAAGCCCACGGACTTCCCGCCCAGCACCCAGTTGGGCTGGTACCTGGAGCTGCTCAAGCCCGATGGGACCGGCCAGGGCGAGCTGCAGGTGACGGACCCCCTGGTGCGGGGCGGGCGTGTGATCTTCACCACCATGATACCGTCGCCGGCCGCCTGCGATTTCGGCGGCGACGGCTGGCTCATGGAGCTCGATGCCCTGACCGGCCGACCCATGCCCGAGCCGGTGTTCGACCTCGATGGCGACGGCCTCTTCACCGACGCGGACCTGGTCGAGGTCGACATCAACGGCGAGACCGTCAAGGTCGCCCCCACGGGCAAGAAGTCGAAGGTCGGCGTGATTCAGGAGCCCGCCGTCATCGCCGCCGGCACCAAGGAGTACAAATTCAACAGCGGCGCCAAGGACGCGGGCATCGAAGTCACGACGGAGAACCCGGGTGAGTTGGCCGGCGGGCGGCGCTCCTGGCTGCAGCTCCATTGACCGGGAGAGGCTGCCGGACCGCCCCAGCCTCGGCGACCCGGCAGCGCCCGCTGAAGCGGAAGACCGTCATGCGCCGAGAGCCCCAACGCGCCTTCACCCTGACCGAGCTGATGATCGTCATCTCGGTCCTGGCCCTGCTGGTCGCCGTCGCCTACCCGTCCTACGTGGAGCAGGTGCGCAAGATGCGGCGCTCCGATGCCAAGCAGTCCCTACTGCACACGGCCCAGCAGCTCGAGCGCTGCTATAGCCAGTTCCGTCGCTACGACAGCACGGACTGCCCCCAGGTCGCGGCAGGGCCAGCGATTGATCTGGCATCCCGCGACGGCTTCTACCGTATCACCAGCCAGAGCCTGGTGCCGGACAGCTTCGTCCTGGTGGCCACAGCCCAGGGGCCTCAGGCCGGAGACACCCGCTGTGCCCAGTTCCAGTTGACCAACGCCGAGGTCCGGTCCGCGCAGGACGCATCCGCCAACAACACCACGGACGACTGCTGGTAGGACCACAAGGTAAGACTCGGAAGCGATCACCCGTCGGCTGCGCCATGCAACTCGCTTCCCCGGCGCGGCCGGGACCTGATCCGGCGCGACCTCCTCCCGTTCGGAGCAATTTCGGCCACCCGATCGGCGTTCTGGCTTTCGCCGGGACCACGAACGACATCATCAGCCGCGATCGCCTCAAGCGCCTGATCACCGATCTGGTCCAGCGGCTGTTGGGAATCGAAGGCGGGACCGTCGCGCCCACCTGGTGGCACGCGATCGGGCGACTCGGCGACTCCATCCAGGCAGTATGTAATCGCGTCATCGAGCGCGACAAAGGGATGAGGGGGAAAGGGGAGAAGCGGCCGGAGAAGGGGTCGGATAAGGTGTCACCATTTTGCTGACACCGGGCACCCACGGTCGAGTGGGTGGAGGATCGGTCACGACCGGGAGCGGTCGGAGAGTCTGGATAAGCGAACGGCGGCTGAAGGCAGGTCAGTAGACATCAAGATCCGTCAAGTCTTAAAGGCAAAGTAAAGACCTGACCATGGCCCCTCGGTAAGACCGGACGGTTGTCTCAACCCAGATATCTCGGCGCACCGGGCCGCGGTCACCGAAGAACCGCAGACGCCTTTCGTCACCCAAACAGCACCGCCCGGCGCAACGACCGGGCTCGCGGTTGCTCGAACGATAAGCTCTGAGCCTGAGGCTAACTCTCCCCCAGGACCGGAAGGTCCCTTGGCGCAAACCGCGTTGCACCGACAACGACCATCCATAGCGCCCGTCCGACCGGGATTCGCGAACCTAGCTGTACCCAAGAAACGGCGGCACCCAGTGGACGGTCTCTTCAATGACAGCATCGATTAGTGTCGCAGAGTCCCACTCGACTTCAAAGACGAGCGGCGCATGCGGTCCTGGTAAACGGACGCGGCGGCCGCCCTAAGTGCTTGCCGTAAGCAATTTCTCGCCCAGCGAGGCGTCATAAAGGCCAAGAGTTGCCTGAGCTTTCAGGCCCTTTTCTTTGTATCTACCGCTATCCGAGGAGAACGATCCATGAATCGCCTGGTTCTCGCAGCTGCCATTGCACTGACGGCACTCCATTCAACGGCGCAGGCATCCAGGGTATGCCGAGTAGACGACGATAGCGGAACTTCTGTACCAGACGGCAGATTCTGGACGAGGGCCTACCGATATTTGCAGGACGCTCTCGTTAATCCGCAGTGTACCGAAATCTGGATCGCATCTGGCATCTACTATCCCGATGTGAATTCAGCCCAGGGCGATACAAACGATCCAAGAAAGTCGTTCAAAATCCTGCATGGTCAGAAGATATACGGCGGTTTCGCGGGAACGGAGACGGAGGCTTCTCAACGGAACTGGGAGAACAACGTCGTGGTGCTCAGTGGTGACATCACGCAGGACGATGTCACCGATTCCGACGGTATCATCATTGATGCATCGAATATAAATGGTACCAACGCGGCCGCTGTCGTGTGTGCCATCAACGCTGCCTCAGCGCCTACCATCGACGGCATAGTCATTACCGCGGGAAACCAGCTGAAGGGCCGCCAAAACGCATGCATAGCGCCATTTAGCCCAAATGGCGGAGGACTAGTGTCCGCAACCAGGGACACGAATATCGCGAACGTCAGGATAACGGGCAACCGAGCCACGTTTGGAGGCGGCATGCAAAACAGCTATGGCGGACGCGCCACCTTGAAGAACGTCATCTTCTCTGGCAATGTGGGCGACGAGGGTTGCGGTGGCCTGGCGAGCTTCGAAAGCACCATTTCACTAGATACCGTCGCGTTTACCAATAATACCGCATCGGCGGCTGGTGGCGGAATGTGTAACTATTGGGGCGGCGTTGATCTGTCAAATGTACTATTCCGTTCTAACCGAGTCCTCATTAAGAAGGGATCTTACGGAGACACTGGCGCGCTCGGTGGCGGGTTTGCCAATTTCACGAATGTGGATGATTCGAGCCTGAGCACGCTGAGGAATTTAAGGTTTGAAAATAATCTTTCTGAGGGCGAAGCGGGTGGGATGTACACCGGAGGCAACACGAGCGTCAGAAACGTTTCCTTTCACCAAAACACCGCGTCCACCTATGGCGGGGGTTTATACGCGACCGGACCCATGCTTTCGCTGACGAACGTTCGATTCATCAACAATGCGGTGACCGACGTATTCTCGTATGGTGGTGGGCTTTTTGTTGACGGCAGCGATCCTATCACGCTTCAGCGCTTTAGGTTCGAAGGGAACTCGGCACAAGCGGGCGGCGGTGGTGCGGCCTTTTTCGCAAGCGCACGGATCACGCAAGGAATTTTTCAAAGAAACCGAGTGAGGGAGGGTGGCGGTGGGGGGCTTATCGCCTGGTACACGGCCCCTTCGATTGAATTGACGGATGTGCGCTTTCTCGGTAATACCGCATCGACGGGTGGAGGAATGTCTTCGTCGAATTACTCGGTCGACATGACCAACGTCGTCTTCGCGGGGAATCAAGCGCAACTGGGCGGTGGTATGGTCACGGTTGCGGCAGCAATCACCAACACAACATTTGCGGGTAACGAAGCCATATACGGAGGTGGTTTGTCCTTCTACGACGAGGGGGTTCTGTCGGAGTTGCGCATTGGCAATACGATCTTCTGGGATAATGCCGCAATTTCCTCGCCTTCGATCCTGACCGAAAATGATGGAGATCTCGGAGTCGGTTTCAGTCTGATTCAGGGCTCGGGCGGAAGTGGCAACAGTTGGGGTCTAGAGTTTGGAGTGGACCTTGGAGGCAATCTCGACACCGATCCGAGGTTTCTTCACTCACCTGACCGGGGATCGGATGGAAAATGGGGCACGAAGGATGACGACTACGGCGACCTGAGGTTGCAAGCCGGTTCCCCCGCTGTGGACGCGGGCGATAACTTGACGACACCAGTAGGCGTTACTGCCGATATCGACGGTTACCCGCGTTTAGTCAACGAGGTAGTAGATATGGGACCTCACGAAGCCCAGGGGAACTGAGGATGGATCCAAACTGGGCACGGATCCCCGGGCCCTGGATCACCTCCCGATAGAGGCGGAGCAGCGCGGGCAGACGGCGGACTCGATGATCACCACCAGGACGCGATCAGCCGGCACGCGGGTGCGGTCGAGGGTTAAGGCGATTTCTGTCAAATTATGCACCATCGCGCTGGTTTTTTCGCCCGCCTTCCGCGTCGCGCCGACAGTCACATAGCCCGACTATGCTCCTATCGGCACTCTTTGGAGGCAGACGAAAATTCTGCGCGATCTGGTACATGATTCTCCGGCAATCGCCTAAGGGCGGCGGGGCGAACACGGGGTCGGGGATCAGGCCAGCCGTGGCTGCTGACGAATCGGAACAGCCCCAACTCGCCGACGACCGACGCGTTCGCGAGGACCGGGCGCCGATCAGGGAAGGGTTCCTTGAACCAGGATCGTTGGGTGACTTGAGCCACGATCCCGTCATCGAAGTCGCCCGAGCCGGCCGGTGCGGACAGGGACACGAGGACAAGTGAAACGAGAGCCAGCGCTCGGAGAATCATGTCGACCCCATCAACCGGCTGGCGATGTGGAAGCCGCCGATGTAGGTCCCGGTCGCGGCCCCCAGGCTGCTCAGCAGGAAGACGACGAAGACCCGGGCGACCCGGTTGCGCCACCAGCCGCGCAGGGTTCCCACGTCCTCACGCAGGCGGCTGAAGTCGCCCACGCTCGGCCGGCGCAGGGACAGCTCCATCGCGGCCGTGACCATGCCGGCGCCGATCGCGGGGTGCAGTGTGGTCAGGGGGGCGGCGACGAAGCCCGAGATGACCGTCAAGGGGTGGCCCCCGGCGATCAGCGTGCCCAGGGCACACAGCCCCCCCGTGATGAGCACCCAGGAGACTATCAGGTCGAGCCCGAGGCTCGGACTCTGCAGGAAGCCGTAAACAAATCCGCCCAGGATCAGGACCAAGATCGCCCAGGGGATAAGGCCGGACCAGGGTCTGGGCTTGGGGAGCCGCTCCAGCTCCGCGATCTCCGATGCCGGGTCGGGCTGCCCCTGCGCCATGTGGCTCTCGATGCCCCTGAGGTGTCCGACCCCCACCACGGCGAGCACCCGCTTGGCGCCGGTGCGGGCGGACTCCTGTCGGAGCCTGGCGGCCATGTAGCGGTCGCGCTCCGCGATCAAGGGGACGAAGAGGTCCTGGCGGTTCTCGGCGAACTCGGCGAAGGCGGTCTCCAGCACATCCCCCTCCTTGAGTCGTTCCACCTCCTCTTCGGACACCTCATCCGAGCTCATCAGGGCCGCCAGGAGTCCCACGAAGAGGCTGTAGCGCCTCCACCAGCGCAGCCTCGCGGAGATACGCTTTAGGGTCACGCCGATCTCGCGGTCGATCAGGAGGATCGGCAAGCCCCGCTCTTGGGCCAGGTGGATGGCCATGCGCTGCTCGGCCCCGGGCTCGATGCCGAATTGGTCCGCGAGGCGCTGCTGGTAGGCCGAAAGTGCCAGATTAGCCACCACCATGTAGACCCGACCCTGTCGAATCACGGAGAACAGGTCCATCTGGGATAGTGATTTTGGGTCCACCATGGCGCTGAAGCGGGCGCGGCAGAGCTCCACCGCCACCGCATCGTAGCCGCCCCCTTCGATCAGCCGGCGCACCTGCTCGGCGCTGGCGCGCGAGACGTGGGCGGTACCGAGCAGGGTGATCTGGGTCTCGTCCACACAGACCTCTACCTGGGGCTCTGCGGCAGACGCGACGGGCTGGGCTGGCGTTTCGCTCATTGGATCGGTGGCGACACGGTGGGAGGTTGATCGGTCGTTTGCCAGGAGGTCATACCCCTGGGTTAGGCAGACGGCCGACGGGACTCGCATTGGTCGGGATCGCGGCCATGCCGTATGATGGCGCGGGCCCAACGATGGGCTGTCAGCCCCCTGTTACCTATCGGAGCCAGGATGAAAGCCCAATCCCTCCGTCGCCTGATGATTCCACTCCTGGGTGCGACGCTGCTCCTCAGCGGATGCGCCACGGTCGAGCGAGACAAGCGGGCGGTTGCGCTACAGGCTGCCACCAACGGGTATCAGTCCGCCATCCGCTGGGGCTACTACGACACGGCCGTCGGTTATCTGCACCCGGATCTGCGCAAAGACAAGCCCCTGCCCGATGGACTTAAGGATGTGCGTCTGACGGGCTACGACGTGGTCCAGCCCCCCACCATGCAGGACGAGGACACGGCTACCCAGGTCGTCAACGTCGAGTACCTCCACGAGGACCGCCAGGTGGTCAAACGGATCAGTGACCGCCAGGTCTGGAAATGGGACGACGCGCTCGATTCCTGGTGGCTCAAGTCCGGCCTGCCAGCCTTTGAGTAAGGCGAGCAAGCCGGCCCCGACCTGCAAGCGGGGGCAGGGCGCCGCGTATTCCCGCTGCTTGATATCGGGGGAATCCGGTCCCCTGAGACATGGGAGCACTGGGGACACTGGAGCAGCGGTGAGCCGCCGAAGCCCTCTGGGGCGGCGCATCCACCGGCCCGCCTAGTTCATCTCCGTCACCATGACACAATTCGGCACCAATCGGATTCGATAGCTGCGGCCGGACTCGATGAAGACGACCCGTCGGCACTCGTTGAGCCCAATGTAGAACTGGAAGAGGTGCAGCCCGGAATCGAGCTGGAAGCTGTACTGCTGGTTGCGGTGGATGTTGAATACGTCTTGGCCGTTGACCTGGAGTCGAATGGGGCTGAACAGGCCCACCAAGGAGCCCCCTCGATAGACGGTCACGTTGGACGCCGTTAAGGGGTCCCTGACCACGGGCAAGGGCCCGGTCGGACCGCCGGTGGCACAGCCCCCCGCCAGCACCGACAGCAAGAGGGCAGCGACAACCACGAGATAGTTTCGGGTCCAGTTCCAGCGCATCCAATGGCCCCCGTGTCGACTTAGAGGCGCGACACCCGCGGGTGCGTCGCCAGTTCCCAACGGATCATGCCCCGTGCCCCTCGGAACCGTCAACCTGGCGAACGCGCGCTTTGCGTGATCCGGAGCATCTCGGAGCCATAGGGTCGGACGGGTCTGCTCACCCTAGGTCGCCGGGCGACGGGAGTCGGTCCCCAAGGGCACCGAGGCCCCTGAGATCCCGAGCTCAAGGTGTCTCGGGATCCCCTGCGGCGGGGCTTTCGATGGGGATCGGGTCCGAGGGCTGCCCGGTACCGTCCCTATAGCGGTCCCGGGCGGCCTTGGCGCGCTCGAAGATGCCGAGGAGCTGCTCCCCGTCGGCGCGGCGGATGCTCTCGGCGAGGTCGGTCAGCTCAACGCTGAAGCGACCGAGCATGGCGGACAGGGCCTCCCGGTTGGCGATACAGATGTCTCGCCACATGACGGGGCTCGATGAGGCAATACGCGTGAAGTCGCGGAACCCGCCCGCGGCATAGCGGAAGATCTCGTCGGTTTCGTCCATGCGCGCCAGGGTGTCCACGAGGCCGAAGGCGAGCATGTGGGGCAGGTGGCTGGTGGCGGCCAGGACCTCGTCGTGGTGGGCGACCGACATATGACTGACCTGGGCGCCGCAGGTCCGCCACATCCAGTCCACCCGCCCAAGCGCCTCGGGGTCCGTCTCTGGCAATGGGGTCAAGATAACCCGGCGGTTCCGGTAGAGCTCCGGCACGGACGCGTCCACACCGCTGCGTTCGGTCCCGGCGATGGGGTGGCCTGGCACCAGCCGGGTCGGTAGCCGGCCGAAGGCGGCCAGGGCATCCGCCACCACGCTCCCCTTAACGCTGCCCCCATCGGTGAGAACGGCATCCAGGCGCATGCGTCCTCGGATGGCCTCGAAGATCCCGCGCATGGCCCCCAGGGGCACGGAGACGAAGACCAGGTCCGCGCCCTCCACCGCCGCACCCGGGTCCTGGCTGTAGCGGTCGATGACCCCGAGATCCAGGGCGCGCTCCAGATTGGACAGCGAGCGCCCGCAGCCGACGACCTCTTCCACGGCGTCGGCGTTCCGCAGGGCCCGCGCCAGGGAGCCGCCGATGAGCCCAACCCCGATGATCGCGAGACGTTCGATCATGTGGCGAGCAGGTCCCTCAGGGCATCGAGGAAGCGGGTGTTCTCCCCGGGCAGCCCGATGCTCACCCGCAGGTGGTTGGGCAGCCCGTAGTTGGCGATAGGCCGGACTATGACCCCGCGGCGCAGCAGGGCCTCGTTGATGGGGCCGGCCGGGCGGCCCAGGTCCACCGAGACGAAGTTGCCCACCGAGGGGATGTAGGCGAGCCCCAGGGCCGCGAAGGCGGCGGTGAGCTGCTCCATGCCGGCCCGGTTCAGCTCCACCGAGGCCCGTACATGGTCTCGGTCACCGATGGCCGCCGCGGCTGCGGCCTGGGCCAGGCTGTTCACGTTGAAAGGCTGCCGCACCCGGTTGAGCAGATCAGCCAACCGCGGGTCGCTCAAGGCATAACCGACCCGCAGGGCCGCGAGCCCATGGGCCTTCGAGAAGGTGCGGGTGACGATCAGGTTCGGATAGGTGCCGATCCAACGGGTCGCGTCCGGAAACCCCGGCTCGTCTACGTACTCCGTGTAGGCCTCGTCCACCACGGCCACACAGGTCTCGGGTAAGGACTCGATGAAGGCCTGCAGGGGGCCGGACGGCAGCCAGGTCCCGGTGGGGTTGTTCGGGTTGGCGATCCACGCCACCCGGGTTCGGTCGCTCACGAGGTCGGCCATGGCCTCCAGGTCGTGACCATGGTCGCGGGCCGGGGCCACTCGGGCGGAAGCCCCCACCGCTTGGGTCGCGATGGGATAGACGGCGAAGGCATGCTCCGAGAACAGGGACTCGGTACCGGGCTGCAGGAAGACCCGGGCCACCAGGTCCAGGACGTCGTTGGACCCGTTGCCCAGGGTGACGCATTGGGGCGAGACCCCGTGGTGCTCTGCCAGGACCCGGCGCAGCGCGAACCCGCCTCCGTCCGGATAGCGCCCGAGCTCGTTCAGATGGGCCGCGATGGCCACCCTTGCCAAAGGACCCGGCCCCAGGGGATTTTCGTTGGAGGCGAGCTTGATGGAGCCTGAGATCCCAAGCTCCCGCTCCAGCTCTGAGACCGGCTTGCCCGGCACATAGGGCGTCAGACCGGCGATGCCGGGGGCGGCGAGGGCGAGGAAGGGGTTGTCCGATGGGGTCATGGTGTTGATCCCGTTGGTAGGTCGGGCTTCAGCCCGACGACGACGGCCGAGGCTGTCTGCAAGGGTGGATTCGGGCTAAAGCCCGACCTACGGGTCGCCAACATCTTATAGAACGGCCACGGGGTAGGAGCCGAGGACCTTGAAGAGCAGGGCATCGCGCTTGAGGTTCTCCAGGGCCCGGGCGACCTTGGGGTCCTGTCGGTGGCCCAGGATGTCGATGAAAAAGACATAGTCCCAGATCCCGCGCCGGGAGGGACGGGACTCGATACGGCTCATGCTGATGCCGTGCTCCGCCAAAGGAGAAAGCAAGCCGTGGAGCCCGCCCGACTCGTTGCGGCAGGAGAGTAGAAGGCTGGTCTTGTCCTGTCCGCTTGGGGGGGCGTCCTTGGGCCCGATCACCAGGAAGCGGGTGGTGTTGCCGGGCTCGTCCTCGATGCGCTCCGCCAGGATTTGGAGGTCGTAAATGTCCGCCGCCTGGATCGCCGCCACGGCGGCGGTGTTCGGCTCCGCGGCCGCCAGGCGGGCCGCCTCCGCGTTGCTCCCCACCGCGACCCGCTCGGTGTGGGGTAGATGGCGATCGAGCCAACCGCGGCATTGGGCCAGCGACTGCTGATGGGAGTACAGGGTGCGGATGGCCCCGGGGTCCGAGACCCGGCTCATCAGGTGATGGTGGATCCGCAGGCTTACCTCCCCCACGATCCGCAGGGGAGAGGTCATGAAGAGATCCAGGGTGTGGCTGATGACCCCCTCGGTGGAGTTCTCCACCGGCACCACCCCATAGTCGCAGAACCCGGCCTCCACCTCCCGGAAGATGTCGCCGATGCTCGGCAGGGCGGTGCTGTGAACCGACTGGCCGAAGTGCTTGATGGCGGCGGACTGGGTGAAGGTCCCCTCGGGGCCCAGATAGGCGACCCGCAGGGGACGTTCCAGGGCCAGGCAGGCGGACATGATCTCGCGGAACAGGCGCAGCACCTCCTCGTCCCCCAAAGGACCCGGATTGCGCTCCTTGATGCCCCGCAGGATTGCTGCCTCTCGCTCCGGACGATAGAACTGGGCGCCTCCCTCGGGCCCGGCCGAACCGGAGTTGGACTTGATGTGCCCCACCTCCTGAGCGCAGCGGGCACGCTCGCTGATCAGCCCCAGCAGCTCCCGGTCGATGGCGTCGATGCGCTGGCGCACTCGCTCCAGGTCGTCGACAGGGTTGGCGGGGGCGCTCATGGGCGTTGAGACCGCGGGCTTCAGTCGCCCAGACAACGTACCGAGAGGACCCCCTCGATGGCGCGGATCCTGGTGGCCGTCTCCTCAGGACAGGGCCGATCGATATCGATCAGGGTCACGGCGACCTCGCCCCGGGAGCGGTTCAGCATGTCCAGGATGTTGAGACCGGCGGCTGCCAGGTCGGTGGAGATCTGGCCCACCATGTTGGGCACATTGCTGTTGACGATGGCCATCCGGTAACCCCCGTTGCGGGGCAGGTGGATGTCCGGGAAGTTCACCGAGTTGGTGATGGAGCCGTCTTCCAGATAGTCCCGCACTTGCTCCGCCACCATGACGGCGCAGTTGTCCTCCGCCTCCTTGGTGGAGGCCCCCAGATGGGGCAGGGTGACCACCCGGGGATGGTCTTTCAGCAGGTTACTCGGGAAGTCACAGCAGTAGGCGTAGAGGTGCCCCTGATCCAGGGCCGTCACCACCGCGTCATCGTCCAGGATGCCCTCCCGGGAGAAGTTCAGCAGCACCGCCCCCTGCTTCATGGTCTTGATCCGCTCGGCGTTGACCATGTGCCGGGTGTCGTCCGTCAGGGGCACGTGGAAGGTCACGAAGTCCGAGCGCGAGAGGAGATCATCGATGCTGAGCGCCGCCTGGACGTCGCTCGCGAGCTGCCAGGCCCGCTGCACCGTGATGGTCGGGTCATAGCCCACCACCCGCATCCCCAGGGCCCGGGCGGCATTGGCCACCTGGACCCCGATGGCCCCGAGGCCGATGACCCCCAGGGTGCGGCCGGGCAGCTCGAAGCCCACGAACTGCTTTTTGCCCGCCTCCACCAACCTGCCGATCTCCGCGTCATCCCCGTTGAGCCCGCGGGCGAAGCGCCAGGCCGGGCCGATGTTGCGGGCGGTGATCAGCATGCCGGCGATCACCAGCTCCTTGACCGCGTTGGCGTTGGCCCCCGGGGCGTTGAACACCGCGATTCCGCGGGCCGTCATGGCCGCCACGGGGATGTTGTTGGTGCCGGCCCCGGCCCGGCCAATGGCCTTGACCGTATCGGGGACCACCAGGTCGTGCATCTTCGCGGAGCGCACCAGGATGGCGTCCGGGTGGGCGATCTCGGAGGCCACCTCGTAGCGGTCCCGCGGCAACCGATCGAGCCCAGCCACCGAGATGTTATTGAGCGTCTGGATCTTGAACATGGGTCTACTCTGTAGGGCGGATGCCCGAAGGGTAATCCGCCATTCTGCCGAGATGGCGGAACCGCCTTCGGCGTTCCGCCCTACGCCTTCGCTATCCGCGAGTGCGCTCAAACTCCCGCATGAAGTCCACCAGGGCCTGGACACCCGCCTCGGGCATGGCGTTATAGATGCTCGCGCGCATGCCGCCGACGGAGCGGTGACCCTTCAGTGTGGTGAGACCCGCCGACTTGGCCTCCTTCAAGAAGGTCTCGTCCAAATCCGGATTGGCTAGGGTGAAGGGGACATTCATCCAGGAGCGGGACTGGGGCTCCACTGGGTTCTTGTAAAAGCCGGAGCCGTCGATGGCGCCATAGAGGGTCTCCGCCTTGCGCTCGTTGATCACCGCCATGACATCGAGTCCACCCAGATCTTTCAGCCACTGGAAGACCAGACCCGCCAGATACCAGGCATAGGTGGGCGGGGTGTTGTACATGGATTCGTTGTCGGCGTGGATCTTGTAATCGAGCATGGTGGGCGTGCCGGTCAAGGGTTGGCCGATCAGGTCGTCGCGCACGATGACGATGGTGAGCCCCGCCGGGCCGATGTTCTTCTGGGCGCCCGCATAGATGACCCCGTAGCGGCTCACGTCGATCGGGCGCGAGAGAAGTGTGGAGGACATATCCGCCGCCAGGGGCTTGCCCCCGGTCTCCGGTACATAGGGAAACTCCACCCCCTCGATGGTCTCGTTGGGGGTGTAGTGGACATAGGCGGCGGCGTCGCTCAGGGTCAGCTCGTCCTGACCCGGCGCGCGGGTGAAGCGTTCGGCCTCGGTACTGGCGGCGACATGGACCTGACCGTAGCGGCGTGCCTCGGAGATGGCCTTCTTCGACCAGGAGCCGGTGTTCAGATAGTCCGCGCTCGTCGCACCGCGCACCAGGTTCATCGGGATGGCGGCAAACTGGGTGGATGCGCCGCCTTGCAGGAACAGGACCTTATAGTGGGTCGGGACGGCCAAAAGCTCGCGCAGATCGGCCTCGGCTTGGGCCGCGATCGACATGAACTCCTTACCGCGATGACTCATCTCGGCGACACACATGCCGCTGCCGCGCCATTCAAGCATCTCCTCGCGCGCCCTGATCAGGACAGGCTCAGGAAGCATTGCAGGACCGGCACTGAAGTTGTAAACCCGAGCCATTCGTTAATCTCCGTTAAACCGCGCCCGGCGCGGTATGTGATGTTTTTGGATGGGATCGGCCCAGGCAGCCTTAGCGACTGTTGGAGCCGGCGCGGTTTAGTCTCGATAAAACATTTGAAATTCAAACCACGTCGGCGCGAAAGGCGCAACGCGATTCAGGTTCCGATCGGTCGTCTCATCATTCCGATGGACAGTGCGGTTGTCGATTTGCCGGCGCCATGCATCAGCCCGCATCGCCGAAGGCGCGCACCCGAAGCCTTGCGCGCATCGACAACCAGGGTGTTGCTACGCCTCCGGATCGCTGTCGGGCCCAGCATCGGCAAAAGGATCATCATCGATCGGCTCGTTGGTCGGCTCGTCCGGATCCTGTTCCTCGGCGAGGTCCCCGTTGCCCTCTTTATCGCCCTCAAGCGCAACGATCCGCTCGAGATACACAAGCCGCTCGCCGTCGCCGAGATTGATCAGCTTCACGCCCTGAGCACTGCGACCCACGACCGGGATCTGATCGATCGGGGTGCGGATCAGGGTGCCGCCCTCGGTGATGAGCATGATCTCGTCGCCGGGGCGCACCAGCACGGCACCGACCTGGGCGCCGTTGCGCTCGGAGGTGCTGATGCCGATCACGCCCTTGGTGCCGCGACCCTTGGTCGGGAAGTCCTCGACGCGGGTGCGTTTGCCGTAGCCGTTCTCGGTCACGCTGAGCACGGTGCCGGGCTCGGCGACCAAGAGCGAGATGACCTTCTGGCCGGGCACGAGCTGGACGCCGCGCACGCCATGCGCAGTGCGTCCCATCCCGCGCACCGCCCCCTCGCTGAAACGCACCGCCTTGCCGGCGGAGGTGAAGAGCATTAGGTCCTGCTTGCCGTCGGTGATGGCCACGCCGATCAAGACCTCGTCCTCGTGCAGATCGATCGCGATGATGCCGCGCGACAGGGGCCGCGAGAACTCGTCGAGCGGGGTCTTCTTCACCGTGCCGGCGCTGGTCGCCATGAAGACGAAATAACCGGACTCGTAGTCGCGCACCGGCAACACGGCGTTGATGCGCTCGCCCGGCTCAAGCGGCAGGAGGTTGACCATCGGCCGACCGCGCGCGCCGCGTCCGGCCTGCGGCAGCTCGTAGACCTTGAGCCAGTAGACCCGGCCGCGGCTGGAGAAACAGAGCACGGTGTCGCGCGAGTTGGCGACGAAGATGCGGTCGATGAAGTCCTCTTCCTTGAAAGAGGTCGCGCTCTTGCCCTTGCCGCCGCGCCGCTGCGCCTGATAGTCGCTGATCGGCTGGGCTTTCACATAGCCTTGGTGCGACATGGTCACCACGACCTCTTCGGGCGCGATCATGTCTTCGAGCGTGAGGTCGGTATGATCGACCTGGATCTCGGTGCGACGCTCGTCGCCGAACTGATCGCGGATCGCGGTGAGCTCCTCG
>JBGSUY010000474.1:0-10160 GCA_041753195.1 Chromatiaceae bacterium | reverse complement strand
GTACTCCCGGTGGTGCTGCCCTGCTGGCGGCCTTCCTGCTCCAGCCCTTGAGCCGGGTCTCGGGTCTGGCCGGCCGCGCTCTGGGGCCGTTCACCCTGGTCCTGTCGGCCTGGATCACCGCCCGGCTGTGGTTGGGCTTCGGCGGTGCGCCCTTCAGCGTGGCCATCGGCGGATTTATCCCACCGCTGGGCATCGTCTTCTACGCGGACCATCTGGCCTTCCTGTTCGCCCTGGCGGTGCCCCTGTTCGGGCTGCTGTTCTGGCCGGGGCTCGGGGACAAGGGCGGCGATCTCGGGACGGATCCGAATCGGGAGGCCAGGCGCGACGCCCTGGTGCTGCTGCTGGTGGCGGCGGCCACCGGGCTGGCCCTCTCGGGTGACCTCTTCAACATCTATGTCTTCTACGAGCTGGCGGCGGTGGCCTCCTTCGGACTCGTTTCGCTCACCGGCACCGCCCGGGCCCAGGTGGCGACCCTGCGCTATCTGCTGATCAGCGCCTTCGGCTCGGTGCTGGCCCTGGTGGGCATCTCGATCCTGTACCTGCAGACCGGCACCCTCAATCTGGCCCAGCTCTCTCAGCTCGCGCCCTATACGCTGCAGGGGCCCCTGGGGCTCGCCGCCTTCGCCCTCATGGTGATCGGGTTCGGGGTCAAGGCGGAGCTGTTCCCCCTCAATACCTGGGTGCCGGAGGTCTATGCCACGGCCCCCGCGCGGGTGGCGGCCCTGCTCGCGGGCCTGGTCTCCAAGCTCGCGGTGCTGGTGGTGGTGCGGCTCCTGGTGCTGGTCTTCCAGCAGCCGGAGGCCTCCCAGCTCTTGCTGCTGCTGGGCGTGCTTGGGGTCTTGACCGGTGAGCTCGCCGCCTGGCGGGCCCGGGACTTCCCCCGCATGATCGCCTTCTCCTCCATCGGCCAGCTCGGAATCGTCTTCATCGCCTTCTCGATCGGCGGGGACACGGGCCTGCTGGCCGGTATCGCCGTGGCCCTGCACCATCTGCTCGTGAAGTCCGCCTTCTTCGGGCTGGCGGCGCGCTGGAACGGCTCCCTGGAGGGACTTGCCGGCGCCGCCCGGGGGGCGCCGCTGGCCGCCGGGCTCTTTGTGTTGTTCGCCCTGTCCCTGATCGGGGTGCCGCCGCTCCTGGGCTTCTGGACCAAGATCCTGGTCCTGGTGGGCCTGGCCCAGGGTGGGTCTGCGCTGCAGCTCTTTGCCCTGGCCGCGGTGCTCCTGGCCACGGCGGTGGAGGCCAACTATCTGTTCCGGGTGGCCCTGCGGCTTTACGGCCGGGCGGACAGGCCACCGGACCCCCCGGCCCGCTGGGACCTGGGGGCGGCGTCGGTGCTTGGGGTGGTGCTGATTGGGGTCAGCCTGGCCATCTCTCCGGCGGCGGATCACCTGCGCCAGGTTGCGCGGCAGGCGGGTGACGTGGCCCTCTACGTGGACACCGTCTTCCCTAAGACCCTGGCCGGGAGGGACTGACCATGACGACCTCCATGACCTCCCTGGATCACCTGTTGCTAGTCTCGGTCCTGACGGTGGTCGCGATGCTCCTCATCGGGCGGCTGCGCATCGCCGGGCCCCTCTCGGTGGTCCTTTACGGCGCCCAGTTCGCGGCGCTTCTGGCCACAGGCACCCTCTTCGGCGAGCCCGTGGCCGCGTCCCTGGTCATCTCGGTCCTGGATCAGCCGCTGCACTGGCGCTATGACGCCTTGTCCTGGTTCTTCGCCATGATCACCATCGGGGCCGGATTCTGCTCCGCCTGGTATGCGGCCGGGGCCTGGATGGACCGCTACCGGGAACAGGGGCATAGCCCGCGGCTCTTCCACCTGGCCCTGGCGCTCAATGTCTTCTCCATGCTGTTGCTCCTGGGGAGCCGGGACCTGTTGTCGCTGTTCCTCGGCTGGGAGCTGGTGAGCTGGGCCAGCTTCCTGATGATGGCCCTGCTGGGGGGGCTCGCCTTCCAGGCCGCCCTGCGCTATCTCACCTATGCCTTCGCGGGTGCCATGGCGGTGCTGGGGGCCATAGCCCTGATCTACAGCCAGGTGGGGTCCTTCGAGCTCGATCCCGTCGTGGCGGCCCTGCCGGGCATGAGCAACGGCCAGATCTGGCTTCTGCTGCTGCTCCTCGGTGGCGGCTTCGCGGTGAAGATGGGGCTTCTGCCCTTCCATCTCTGGCAGGCCGGCGCCTATGCGGAGTCATCGGGGCCGGCCTCCGCCTTTTTCGGGGCCATCTCCGCTCGCATGGGGCTCTACGCCATCATTCTCGTCTTTGTCGCCGGGGTGGGGATCGCGCGCCTCACGTCCATGGAGGTGCCCTTCACCTTCCTGAGCAGCCGGGACTTGATTGCCTGGATCGCGGCGCTCACCGTCATCCTGCCCACCTACACGGCCCTGCAGCAGCACGACGCCCGCTATCTGCTGGCCTGGCATGGGATCGGGCAGGGGGGCTACATGCTGCTCGGGCTCATGGTGGGCAACGCGGTGGGCTCCGCCGGGGGCCTGCTGCACGTCTTCAACTATGCCATCACCCAGGCGGCCCTCCTGATGGCGGTGTTCGCGGTGGTGCATCGCACCGGCACCGCGGACCTCAACAAGCTTGGGGGGTTGGTGACCCGCATGCCCCTGACCTTCCTGGTGCTGCTGTTCGGCATCATCAGCCTGGCGGGCCTGCCCCCCATGGCGGGGTTCGTCTCCAAATGGATGGTCTACCGGTCACTGGTGACCGAGGGGATGCCGCTGCTCTTCGTGGCGGCGATCGTGGGGACCCTGGGCACCATCCTCTCCGTGTACAAGCTGATCCACAACATCTTCCTGGGGCAGCTACGGGTGGAGCACGTGGAGGTGCGCGAGGCGCCCCTGTCCATGCTGATCCCCATGCTCGGGCTCTCCGCCGTCATCTTCCTCGCGGGCTTCATCCCGGGGCCGGCGCTCAGCTGGGTTGCGGAGGTGCAGCGGCTGCTGGGGCTGCCGGTGGTTCCCTTCAGCCTTGGGGGCATCGCCGACGCGCGTGGCGGGCTCGACATGATCTGGCTGGTATGTGTCCTCATGGCCGGCTTCGGCGTGGGGGCCCTGGTGTTCTTCGGCCTGGGCAACAAGTCCAGGCGGGTGCACCAGCTCGACAACTATGCGGGCGGGCACTTCCTCACCGCGGACGTGCGCTACCAATACAGCGACAACTTCTACGCGGGTCTGATGCACCTGATCGGGCCCTGGTACCGGGGTGCCTTCCAGTGGCTGGAGGGGGCCGTCGCCTCCACGATGGAGCTACTCTCGTTGGCCATGAACGGACTCTACCGATTCGCCCAACCGACCCTTCTGGTGCTGGCCACCGCCGTGGCGGCCCTCGCCTGGGCCGCAGCCTGACGGAGGCCTGATCCCATGGACCCTGATCGCATGAGTTGGTTGGCGCTGATCCTGGAGCTGATCCTGATGCCCCTCGTGGCCTTCCTCATCGGCCTGGGGATGGTCCTGATGATGCGCAAGATCGCCGCGCGCATCCAACGGCGGGTGGGGCCGCCGTTTATGCAGCCCCTGTGGGACATCATCAAGCTCCATGCGAAGGAGACCCAGACCTCCCATGGCCTGATCCACGAGATCGGTATCGTCATGGCCATCGGCGGCTACGTGGCGGCGACGACCCTGCTGCCGGTCCCGGGGATGAACGGGATCGCCGACAAGGGCGGGCTCATCGCGCTGCTCTACATGACGATGATCCCATCCCTGGGCCTGGCCCTCGGGGTGGGCCAGTGCGCCAACCCCAATGGCTCCATCGGAATCTCCCGGGCATTAACGGCTATGCTGGCCTACGAGGTGCCCATGGTGATCGTGGTCTTCGGGGTGGCCTATCACTTCGGCTCACTCAACCTGATCCAGGTAATCGCCGCCCAGCAGGCGGGCGGGATCGAGACCTGGGGCCTGGTCCAGATGCCGCTCCTGGCCATCGCGGGGCTCTTCGGGCTCCAGGCCATGCTCGGAAAACAACCCTTCGAAATCTATGTGGCACCCGCGGAGATTGCGACGGGTCCCATGGTCGAAATGGGTGGGAAGTTCCTGGGCGGCCTCTTCGTCATGCAGTGCTTCCAGCTCTATGTGGCGGGGGCCCTGTACACCGTCCTGTTCCTTGGGGGTGGCGAGAACTGGCTGACCTTCCTGCTCAAGGTCTTTGCCGTGGTGGCGATCCCGATGACCCTCTCCTTCGTCTTCCCCCGCTACCGCACCGAGGACATGGTGCGCCTGGTGTGGAAATGGCCGACTATGCTGGGGCTCCTCGGCATCGCCTTCCTGATGCACTGAACTTTTCATACAGGTGACCCATGACCCAGCTTGAGAAGACGTCCGCACGAGGCGGCATGATCCCGGTGAAGGCGGGCACCAAGCGCACCAATCCTTTGGCCCACGTGTTCGATGAGCTGACGCGGTTCGCCCAGTCCAAGTCGCTCTTCATGCTCCATTACTGTACCGGCTGCGGGGCCATCGAGCTGCCGCCGGCGATGACCTCCCGCTTCGACATGGAGCGCCTGGGTATCCAGCCCATGGTGTCCCCCCGCCAGGCGGACATCCTGCTGGTCACAGGTTATGTGTCGGTGAAGACGCTCAAGCGCGTCATCCTGACCTACGAGCAGATGAATTCGCCGAAATATGTCATCGGTATCTGCTCCTGCACCGTCAATGGCGGCATGTATTGGCAGAGCTATGCCACCGCCAAGAAGCTCAATGACTATATGCCGGTGGACGTCTATATCGCCGGGTGCATGCCGAGACCCGAGGCCGTAATCGCGGGCCTGAGGGACCTGATCGACGACATCCGGGAGGGCCGGGCGGATTCCTGGAAGGATTACTACCACCGCTATGATCACTACCTGGGCAATCAGCAACGGCTCTTCGGCGAGACCTGGCAGACCCCCACGGACGTGATCGCAGAGGCCCGTCACTACGGGCTCTTCGGACCCGAAACCCTGGGCGAGCACACGACGCTGCTCGAGCAGCACCAGCGGCCCCTGGAGGCCCTGGAGATGAAGCTCGAGATCCCCGAGCTCACCGCCCGCAAGTATCAGCCACGGTAGGTCGGGCTTCACCCCGGCAGCGTCGGTCGGCATCGTCCGCGAGGTCGCCGTCGGGCTGAAGCCCGACCTATTTGATTCCCCGAGCACATCGAGATCCGCACATGTCAAAAGACCTGACCACCTGGCTCGACAACCTGCTCCACGAGCTCGAGGGGATCGAGGTGCGCCGCAAGTCGAGCCGCCGCCTGCGGGTGGACGTGGCGGCGGACGCCCTGCCGGCACTGCTGGAGCTGCTGCGCGGGCGCGCCTCCTATGTGCACCTCTCGGCCATCACCTGCGTGGATTGGATGGAGGAGGCGGAGTTCGAGCTCGTCTACCACGTCTGGTCCTACGAGCTGCAGTCCCTGGTCTCGGCCCATACCCGAATCCCCCGGGAGCCCGGGGTCTACATCTCCGTCTACGACATCTACACGCCGGCGGCCTTCTTCGAGCGCGACATCCACGAGATGTTCGGGGTCTACTTCGAGGGCAGCCCGGACATGAGCAAGTTCATCCTGACCGAATGGGATGGCCCGCCCCCCATGCGTAAGGACTTCGACTCCGAGGCCTGGGTGAACGAGCACTTCGACTGGCAGGACTATCACCCGGACTGGCTCCAGGACCTGGAGGCCCAGGGGGGCGGCATCGCCATACGCCCCGACGAGCAGCGTTTCAGCCGGAGGAACATCGATGAGGCCTGAGAATTATGAGGCCCGCCGTCAGCCCCCGAGCCACGAATACGAGCTCAACATCGGGCCCAACCACCCGGGCATCGAGGGGAATTACGCCTTCAAGCTCAGGCTCCATGGGGACCGGGTGATCGAGGGCCGGGCGGATGCCGGCTATCTGCACCGGGGATTCGAGAAGCTTATGGAGGGGCGCCTGTGGATCCAGAACCTGGCCATCACCCCCCGCATCTGTGTCCCCGACCCGGTGCCAATGGAGGTGAGCTACTGCCTCGCGGTTGAGGATCTGTGCGGCCTGGAGGTCCCGCCCCGGGCCCAGTGGCTGCGTGTACTCCAGTTGGAGCTCTCGCGCATCGCCGCCCACCTCTTCACCTTTGGCGGACATGCGGCCACCACCGGCATGTACACCCCGATGTTCTGGGGCGTGGCGGACCGGGACCTGATCCTGGACCTCTTCGAGGAGATGTGCGGGGGGCGCGTCTACAGCATCTACAACATCCCGGGTGGGGTGCGGCGGGACCTGCCCGATGGCTTCATCGAGCGCGTCGCCAACACCATGGACTACATCGAGTCCCGCTTGCCGGACTACGACAACCTGATGTTCACTAATCAAGTCTTCGTCCAGCGGGCCCGTGACTGTGGCCCCATCAGTCAGCAACAGGCCCTGGAGTGGGCGGTGACTGGGCCGAATCTCCGTGCCACCGGCCTCCAATTCGACGTGCGTCGGGACGACCCCTATCTCGTCTACGACGACCTGGACTTCGATGTCCCCATCGAGCAGGCCGGGGACGCGCTGGCCCGTGCCCTGGTGCGCCGCAAGGAGCTCAAGGAGAGCGTCCGGATCATCCGCCAGGTGCTCAAGCGGCTGCCCGGCATCCCCGGCCCCATCCGCTGCCCCATCCCCAACCCCCTGGCCTGGAATGTCCCGGCTGGCTCCACCTACACCCGGGTGGAGTCCTCCAAGGGTGAGCTCGCCTGGTATGTGGTCTCCAACGGCGGCGAGCGGCCCTACCGCACCCATGTGCGGGGACCCTCCCAGATGCACGCGGTGCAGGTGCTGGAAAAGCTCTCCATTGGCTGCCGCATCGAGGACGTGGCTCAGATCATGTTCTCACTCGACGCCTGTCCCCCGGAGGTGGATCGCTGATGAGCGACATCGAACACGGCGACAAGGGGAGTGTCCTCAATCCCCTCAAGAGTCTGCTTTTCTTCGCCCGCAAGCCGGTCACTGAGTCACTCGATCCCAGGCCCGCCTCCGCCAACTACCGGGGCTTCCACCTCAACGACTGGGAGCTGTGCATCGGCTGCAGCACCTGCCAGAAGGTGTGCGACAACGCGGCCATCACCATGGTGCGGGTGCCCGGTCTGCCGGAGGATCCCGCCAGGGGCATCCGAAACCTAAGGCCCGCCATCGACTACGGTCGCTGCTGCTGGTGCGCCCTGTGCGTGGACCTCTGCCCCACGGGCTCCATCGCCCTGTCCCGGGAGTACGTTCACACCTGCGTGGACAGCGAGCTCGGCAGCTATTTCATCCTGCCCGACTCCAAGGGCATCCACGGCACCCCCTACCCCAAGGGCTGGGCCAAGTCGGAGGATGCGGACCTGGTGGCCCTGGAGCGCCAGCCCATGCCGGAGGCAGCCCCCGAGGCGCGGATCGACAACTTCGACGAGATCGTCGCCGGCTACGATGCCAACCAGGCCATCATCGAGGCCTCCCGCTGCGTGCAGTGCGGCATGTGCCACGACGCCTGCCCCACCCACATGCACGCCCCCGAATACATCCGGGCCATCTGGAAGGGCGACCTGGAGCAGGCGGTGCGGGAGATCTACCGCACCAACCCCTTCGCCCACACCTGCGGCCGGGTCTGCACCCACCGCTGCGAGACCGCCTGCTCCGTCGGCCACCGGGGCACACCCATCGCCATCCGCTGGCTCAAGCGCTATGCCATGGACGCGGTGGCCCCCGAGCGGGTCAAGGAGATCGCCGCCGAGGGCAAGGCGAAGTACCTCACGGGCAAGCGCGTTGCCATCGTCGGGGCTGGACCGGCGGGGCTCACCGCCGCCTTCGATCTGGTCAAGCAGGGTCATGAGGTGACGGTCTACGAGGCCCAGGCGGAGGCCGGCGGCATGACCCGCTACGGCATCCCCTACTACCGGATGCCGGCGGCCATGCTGGATCGCGACGTGGACGTCATCACCGCTCTGGGGGTACGCATCCAGTACGGCACCCGGGTGGGCAAGGACGTCACGATGCAGCAGCTCCAGTCCGAGTACGACGCCGTGGTGCTCACCATCGGGCTCTGGATGGGCCGCTCCACCCGGGTCCCGGGCTCTGACCACAAGAAGGTCGCCCGCGCCGTGGACCTGCTGCGGGCAGTGGCCGCCGGCGTGAAGATCACGGTGCCCCGCTCCGCGGTGGTGATCGGCGGCGGTAATGTGGCCATGGACATCGCCCGCACCCTGGCGCGCCTGCAGAAGCAGAAATACGGAGAGGTCCAGGTCACCCTGACCGCCCTGGAGGACCTGGAACACTTCCTGGCGGACCCGGACGAGATCAAGGAGTCCCGGGAGGAGGGGATCCAGATCCTGGACGCCCGAGGTCCCCAGGAGATTCTGGTGGAAAAGACAAAGGTCCAGGGGTTGAGGACCTGGCGGGTACTCTCCATCTTCGACGCCCAGGGGCGCTTCGCCCCCAGCTATGACGAGGCCGACGAGCAGATCTACCCCGCGGACATGGTAGTCGAGGCCATCGGCCAGGCGGCCGATGTGGATCTCCTCGGCGAGGAGCTGAAGGAGGCGCTGGAATGGAGCCGCGGCCGACTCAAGGTGGACGAGAGGGGCCGCACCAATCTGGACTGGCTGTGGGCCGCGGGTGACATGGTGCGGGGTCCCGACGTGGTCTCCGCCGTGGCGGACGGACATCGCGTTGCAGCGAGCATCAACGAGTATCTATCCGTCCAGGAGAAGGCCGCATGAGCGAAATGAGCGAAGGTCAGATCGAAGGTCAGAGGTCCAGCTACGAGCGGATCAAGTCCAAGACCAGCTTGAAGGAGATCCTGGAGGTGGCTTGCTCGTTCGAGCAATCCGCCCGGGACTTCTATAGGGACCTGGCGCCCAAGGTCAGCAAAAACATCCGCTGGCTGGCCGAGGAGCTGACCAAGGAAGAGCAGCGTCACTATGACCTGCTGAGCAACCTGGCCGCCCGCGCGGACATCGCCGAGCAGATCAAGGCGGAGGTGCGCACCCCCGCCAGCAACACCAAGTTCTCAGACGCGGTGCACCTGCCGGACCTCGGCCCCAAGCCGGACGACCAGGCGGTGCTGCAATATGCGATGGGGCGCGAGCACATCGCCATGGAGCACTATCGCTCCCTCGCCGACAGCACCGAGCCGGGCCCCATCCGTGAGCTCTTCGAGTTCTTGGCCAACGAGGAGACCCAGCACAAGGCCGAGCTGGAGAAGCTCTACTACGAGACTGTCCACTCCGGCGGGGTGTAAACGCCTTCGTCAGCGAGTTCGGGGCGCGGCGCCTGGGCTTAGCCAAGGTGCCAAGGAGCCTGCACCCGCAGGCTGGGGTGAACGCGAGTGAACCCCAGCATTTCACGGGTCCGTCCCTTACCCGGCCTCCGATCCTCGACAGCCATTTCCTGGTGTGCCGCCAGAGGAGACCCGCGGTCCTCAGACGCGGTTCGACGCGATGAGCTCGGGTCGGACCATCCAGGCGAGTATCCACTGGCCCGCCGGGTCCCGCTCCAGACAGGCCATGGTCCCTGGCTGAAAGGCGAGTACCTGCGTCTCTGGGTCCGAGACGAGCAGCAGCGAGGCCAGCCGTCCGATGAAGGGCAGGTGGCCGACCAGCAGGGTATCGGTGGTCCAAGCCCCAATCTCGCGGGCGAGGGGCTCCACTGGATCATTCGGATTGAGCCCATCACGCCCCTGTGCCTGCCCGTTCGGCAGTAGCGCCTCCGCGAGGAGCGCGGCGGTCTGCTGGGCCCTGGCCTTGCCGCTGTGCAGGACCTGCCCGACCCGTACTCCCGCCCCTCCCAGGAATCCGGCCAAGCGCCGTACATCCTCCCGTCCCTGCGCGCTCAAGGGGCGCTCAGGGTCCACCTCCTTGGCGACTGCTAGACCATGTTGAGCCAAATAGATGCGCATCGCGTGCTCCCGTCGGCGACCCTCAGGTAGAGGATAGCCGGGTTTCGTCGCGCCGGCCGCTGTCGAAGAGGGTCAGCTCCCAAAGGTCCGTCTGCATATCGTGGCGCACCAGATAGATGCCGCCATCACCCCCCGCAGCTTGAAGTAGCTGGGGCGCGATTGCCCGCAGACGCCGAAGCGCCTGGCTCCGCTGCCGCTCGGCAATCTCCCGCGGCAGGTTGGCGACCGCGGACAGACCGCGGATGCCGAGCAGCGCCCCGCGCTCCGTGAGATTCAGCGGACCGGG
>JBGSUY010000473.1:0-5141 GCA_041753195.1 Chromatiaceae bacterium | reverse complement strand
GACCAGCTCCGCCCTGCAGCCCGGGATGCGGCCCGCGAGCCAGGCGGCGAGACAGCCGAGTGTCCCTGCCCCGACTACGGCGATACGATCGCCGATGCGGGGTGCCGCGTCCCAGAGCCCATTGACGGCCGTCTCCAGATTGGCGGCCAGGATGGCGCGGCCCGGCGGGACGGACTCTGGAATGGGATGCAGTGCCTCGGCAGGTACCCGATAACGGGTCTGGTGTGGATGGAGACAGAAGCAGTCGCGTCCCACCAGCCCCGTTGGCCCTTCTTCCACCACCCCGACGCTGCAATAGCCGTACTTGACCGGTCCGGGAAAGTCGCCACCTTGGAAGGGCGCCCGCATCCTCTGATATTCGCTTAGCGGCACCTCGCCGCGGAACACCAGGGCCTCGGTCCCTCGGCTGATGCCGCTGTAACGGGTGCGGACTAGGGCGTTGCCGGGTCCAGTGGGTGGGACGGGCTCGCTCCGGAGCTCCCCCCGACGGGGGGCGACGAGCCAGTAGGCTAGTGCGGTCGGCGCTTTGGGCATGGCGAGGGGTCGAGACCTCATGATGGTACGAGGTGAAACGTTGGTGCAGCCAAAAGGAAATGCGAGGGTCCCTCGACCCGACGCCTTGGCCGTGGCGGGCCCCGCGGTAGGCGAGGGTCCTCCCATGCCGAGCCGCGACGCTGGACTCGAGCGGCTCTCGGCCTTCCTGCCCAGGGCAGCAGATTACGCCCGGGACCGCAACTGGGTGGTGCCGCCCCATGAGGGTGTGTCGGGGCTTTCCCCCTACCTGCGGCACCGCTTGGTCCTGGAGCCAGAGGTGATCGGCGCGGCCTGGGCGGCCCATCCGCCGGCGGCGGTGGAGAAGCTCACCTCTGAGGTCCTCTGGCGGACCTATTGGAAGGGTTGGCTGGAGCTGCGCCCCCAGGTCTGGCGGGCCTACCTGGATCAGTTGCGCCGCGACTGGGGCGGCCTCGACGGGACAACGGTCGAGCGCCACGCCGCCGCCGTCACGGGCCGGACGGGCATCGCGTGTTTCGACACCTGGGTCGGGGAGCTGACTGCCACGGGCTATCTCCACAACCATGCACGGATGTGGCTCGCCAGCATCTGGATCTTTACCCTGCGCCTCCCCTGGACCCTGGGGGCGGCCTTCTTCCTGCGCCACCTATTTGATGGCGATCCGGCCTCCAACACCCTGTCCTGGCGCTGGGTGGCCGGGCTCCATACCCGGGGCAAGCATTACCTGGCCCGGGCCGAGAACATCGCCCGCTACACGCAGCGGCGCTTCGATCCTCGGGGTCAGCTCGACGAGCAGGCGGGGCCCCTCACGGAGCCTGAGCTCGACCTCAGTTCCAGACCCCTGTCGGAGCCGACACCGCCGGATCCGGCGGCCACGAGCGCCCTCCTGCTGACCCCCGAGGACCTGACCCCCGAGTGCTCGCCGATCGCCGGATTTCGTTTCGCGGGGGTCGCCGGGGGCTGGGATCAGGCGGTGTCCGCGGAGCTGGACCTGGCGCCAGCTGTGACAGCCTTCGCCCGCGGGTCCGTGGATGACGCCCTGTCACGGGCGGCGGCCCAGTTCGCGGTCCCGGCACGCAGACTCGACGAGAAGGCCTGGCTCCAATCGGCGGAAGACTGGGCCCGGGGGCTGGATGTGCGGCAGGTGGTTACCCTGGAGACGCCAGCGGGGCCCTGGGCCGAGCGCGTGGAGGCCCTCGGGCGCCGTCTCGCCGCCCTGGGGATTCGGCTCGTGCGCATCCGCAGACCCTGGGACTCCACCCTCTGGCCTGGGGCCACCCAGGGCTTCTTCCGCTTCCACGGGCATGCCCGGGCTCAGGACCGGCTCCTGTCCCTGGTTGCCCCAGCGGGGCCGAGCCCGTCAGGGTCTCGCCGACCGTGACAGCGATCCAGATCGTCTGGTTCAAGCGGGATCTGCGGGTCTTCGACCATCCGGCCCTGGCGGCCGCGGCGCGACAGGGTCCAGTGCTGCCCCTTTACATCGCCGAGCCGGGCCTCTGGGCCCAGCCCGACGCGGCGGGTCGGCACTGGGCCTTCATCGCCGAGTGTCTTCGGGAGCTTGCGGAGGACCTGACCGCCCTCGGTCAGCCACTGGTGGTGCGCCTGGGGGAGGCAATCCCGGTCCTGGAGGGGCTTCTGGGTCGTCTGCCCGTCGGGGCCCTCTGGTCCCATGAGGAGACGGGAAACGCCTGGACCTACGACCGGGACCGGGCCGTCGCCCGTTTCCTCCGAGCCCGGGGGATTCCCTGGCACCAGCTCCCCCAAAATGGCGTGGTGCGGGCGCTCCCCAGCCGAGATCGTTGGTCCCGGACCTGGGAGCGGCGCATGGGGGCACCACTGGAGGCGGCCCCGGCACTGGGGCCCCTGGGGCTCAGCCTCGGCTCCCAGGGCCTGGGGGCCATCCCGAGCGACCGGGACCTGGGGATTTCGGAGGACCCCTGCCCGGGCCGCCAGCCCGGTGGCCGCCGAGCGGGGGTGGAGGCCCTGGAGGGATTCCTGCTGCAGCGGGGCCAGGGCTATCACCGCCATATGTCGAGCCCGGTCACGGCCTTCGATGCCTGCTCGTGGCTCAGCCCTCACCTGGCCTGTGGCAGCCTCTCGATCCGCGAGGTGGTCCAGGCCACCCGGCTGCGCCGCGATCAGTTCGCTGGGCTTTCGCCCCAGGAGCGGGGGACCTGGGGCCGGGCCCTGGCGGCCTTCGAGGGGCGGCTCCACTGGCATTGTCACTTCATCCAGAAGCTGGAGAGCGCGCCCCGCATCGAGACGGAAAACATGCAGCGGGCCTGCGACGGGGTGCGGGACCCCGTGCCGGACCCCGAACAGCTCGCGGCCTGGTGCGCTGGCCGCACCGGCTTTCCGCTGGTCGACGCGTGCATGCGTGCCCTGGTCGCGACGGGCTGGATCAACTTTCGCATGCGGGCCATGCTGGTCTCGTTCAGCAGCTACCAGCTTTGGCAGCACTGGCGGGAGCCTGGTCTGCACCTGGCGCGCCGATTCACCGACTACGAGCCCGGGATCCATTGGCCCCAGGTGCAGATGCAATCGGGCACCACAGGCATTAACACCCTGCGGATCTACAACCCGGTGAAGCAGTCGGAGGACCAGGACCCGCAAGGGCTCTTCATCCGTCGCTGGGTCCCGGAGCTCGCCGGGGTGCCGGGTGAGCTGATCCACCAGCCCTGGCGGATGTCCTTGGCGGAGCAGAGAGCGGCGGGCTGCAGGATCGGCTTTGATTATCCGGCGCCTATGGTGGACCATCTGGCCGCGGCCCGGGAGGCGCGCCGCCGGCTCGGGATGGTGCGCCGCACGGGGCAGGCGCGGGCCGAGGGACAGAGCCTATTCCTTCAGCATGGGAGTCGCCGACGCGAGGGCGCCTCCGCAGGCAAGGGGGCCGGTAAAGGTGCAGGCAAGGGTTAGACTGGCACGCGAGCGCGTAATGATCGGGCGGGATCTGGCGAATGAGCCATTCAAAACCCCATCTGGAGGTCAAGACCTGTGCCCGCTGCGGCCGACCCTTCGCGTGGCGCAAGCGTTGGGCGCGCTGTTGGACGGAGGTCCGCTACTGCTCCCGGCGCTGCCGGGGGCGCTGAGCCCAGCACTGACGACGGAGGTGAGCGACCCGTGGTGAAAGCCCAAGCCCAGGTCCTGGTCGGTCTGCCACCAGAGCCGGTGTTCGACTTCGTCGCGGAGGACTTCCTGCGCAACTATCCGCGTTGGTCGCCCGAGGTCAGGCGCCTGGACCTGCTCACCCCCGGACCGCTGCGGGTGGGGAGCCAGGCGCGCCAGGTCCGGGTGGATCAGGGGCGGCGCAGCGAGTCCACCTTCCGGGTGGTAGCCCTCGACCCGCCGAGGCGGGTGGCTTTTGCCGAGGTCTCCGGTCAATTCGTGATCGAGTACCGGATGGAGGCCTTGGGGGACCCCGCGGCGGGCCGGACCCGACTGACCTTCGCATTCGAGCTGCGGCGCATCGAGCTCTACATGAGGCCCTTCGAAAAGCTGATCCGATCGGCGGTCCAGGAGGGGGCCGAGCGGGTCGTGCGGAACATCAAGGGATTGCTGGAGCGCGAGACGGCCCCAACTGTTCAGAAAAGGATGTGACCAACACCCAAAGAGGAAGCGATGGACTTCACCGTAGAGAAAGACCCGGGGCTCATCCCCTTCGTGCTCTCCCAGATCCTGGACACCTGCGTTAATGGCATCACCCTGTCGGATCCGGACCGGCCAGACAACCCCATCGTCTATGCCAATGAGGCCTTCGAGCTCATCACCGGTTATGACCGTGAAGAGATCCTGGGACACAACTGCCGCTTCCTGCAGGGCGACGATCGGGACCAGCCGGAGGTGGAGCGGATCCGCGAGGCCCTGAAGGGGCACACGCCGGTCACCGTAACCCTGCGAAACTATCGCAAGGACGGGAGCCTCTTCTACAACCAGTTCTCCATTCGTCCACTGCTCGACACCGAAGGCCGGCTTGTGTACTACCTGGGGATCCAGTACGACGTGACCGACAAGGTCCTGGCCGAGCAGGAGCTGGCCCGCCTCAATGCCCTGCTGGCGCGGGCGGGCGTGGATCCCCGGGAGATGGAGGCAGATGCCTGAGTTGTGAGACCGGGAGTTGGGGGACCCGAAGGTCTCGCGAGTTCGCCGTTCCGTGGCCGATTTGAGTAACGTCCGTCGCCGGCCGGTCCCAGTTCGGGGACAATAGGGCCACGCTGGGCCTCCCAGGGGCACTGGGTCATATACCCCCAGATGTTCGCCTAGTTGCGGCTCGCCGCGATCTCACCGCGGGTGCTCCTGTCGTCGGCGGTCCCCTCCAACCCAAAACGCCGATCCGAGATTGTTCCTGATTGACCCCATGCTGCGGCGCGTCCTACCCCTGCTGATCCTGAGTCTTGGCGTCGGAGGTTTCCTCGCGCTCAAGGCGACAAAGCCGAAGCCTGAGCCCGTGCCGCCCCAAGAACGGGTGTGGCGGGTGGAGACCGCGGTCGTCACGCCGGGTTGGCATCGCCCCGAGCTGGCCCTGTTCGGTCGCGTGGAGGCTGTACACGGATATGCCCGGGCGTGCCCTGCTGGATAGCACGGGGGTGCGCTATATTCCCACGGCGACGTTTCAGCATTTTCAGGTAGCC
>JBGSUY010000472.1:0-10553 GCA_041753195.1 Chromatiaceae bacterium | reverse complement strand
CGAGGATGTCGCTGGCGGCGTAGAAAGAGGCGGCGAGTAGCCACGTCAATGCGGGGGCGATCCAATCGCCCGGCGGCGATCCAATCCATTTGTTTTCAAAAATGGAAAAGCTGCCGGGTCTACATCGCCGACATGAAGCTGCGCGTGGCGACCGCCAACGCCTTCTACTACCCCGATGTCTTCGTCACCTGCGACCCGGCGGACACCGCCGAGCCCCTGGCCAAGCACCATCCCCGCGTGATCTGCGAGGTACTCTCGGCGTCCACCGAGGCCTACGACCGGGGCGGCAAGTTCGCCGCCTACCGGGGGCTCGAGAGCTTGAGCGAATACCTGCTGATCGACTCCCGACAGCGCGCCGTGGAGGTCTTCCGCCGCCAGCCGGACGGCTGGCTGCTCGCCCCGGTGCCGCCGGACGGGCGGCTGGAGCTCGCCTCCATCGCTTTCGACTGCACGGTCGATGCACTCTACGAGGACGTGGAGTTTCCTGCCCCAACCGAGGCCCCCGCAGCATGACGGCGTGCGCCGGCAGGACCACCGGCACCGCGGTGAGGCCGCCCAAAGGCCGAGCCGGTCGGCGAGGCAATGTGTTAGCCAATCGAGCCCTCCGACGCCGACCCGGCCGCCGCCTGTCAGGGAAACACCTGACATGAAACTCCGGATACCGCGGCGCCCCCTCGCCCGCTAATCTGGCACCTGGCCAAGGCGCGGGTCCCAAGAGACCCAAGTCCGGCCCCAACCCAGCGTCCTGCTCCGTCAAGGTGTCGCGCGGCATCGCAGTCCCGTCCGCGACGGCCGAGAGCTACGGCTTAGGACCCATAGCCACGCAACGCTATTAGCACCGTCGGGATGGCCTTGGCCCACCCTGTCCACCCACCTCGGCGGCGCAGCGATAGCGAGCCCAAGGCCCCGCGACTCGACCCATTCACTCAAACTGATTCACTTAAACGAGGCGCAACCATGAAGATCCCAGCAACGGCCCTGGCCACCCTGACCTTGACCCTGACCCTCGGCTGCTCCGAGCAGCCCCAACCTGGACCTGGCCCGGCGGAAAAGGCGGGGGCGAAGGTCGACCATGCGGTTGAGGAGGCCGGCCAAAAGACCCAGACAGCCCTCGACCAGGCGGAGCAGAAGGCCCACGCGGCCATGAAGAAGGCCGAGAATCTCACGGGCGAGACGATGGAGCAGGCAGGCGAGAAGATCGAGCAGGCCGGAGAGGCCCTGGAGCGTGCCGGTGGGCAGTTAAAGCAATAAGGAAGGGCGCCGACCCAACCCGCACCATTCAACCGATGAATTGAGGGAACCCATGAACCTGTTTCAGAACAATGTCGGCAAGACCGACAGAATCATCCGCGTGATCCTGGGAGCGCTCCTGGTCGGCAACGTCTTCTTTGCCCTCCAACATCCCATCGGGTGGATCGGCGTGATCCTGATCCTGACCGGCCTCGCTGGTATCTGCCCCCTCTATTCCCTGCTGGGCATCAACACCAAATCGGCCGGCGAGCGCATCGGCATCAAGTAGATGCGCAAAGGAGCCTCCCGGTGGACGTCACCAGCCTGGTCGTCGGCCTGCTCCTCAGCTTCCTGCTGATCGGCATCCTCGCCGGCATTCTGGCCGGTCGGCTGTTGCGCGGCGGCGGCCTGGGTCTGTTCGGCAATATTGCGGTCGGCATCGCGGGTGCCTTCGCGGGCGGCTTTCTATTCGGCCTGGCCCCCCTCAATGTCGAGGAGGGCCTGGTCGGCGCCCCCATCGCGGCAGCCATCGGCGCGACCTTGGTGCTCTACACCGCCGGGCTGATCAGAAAGGCCTGATGCTGGCGTGCCGAATCGCCGGGCTGGACGATCTTCGATGGGTTGCCAACCGCGGGCGCCGTAGCATCAGAAAATGGCATCAGAACGTCGCCTAGGACGGAAGATCCAGCTCACCGCGGCGCTCCACCAGGACCCAATAGCGCCAGTAGGGTCTGGGGTTCAGGAGGATCTTGCCCGGACCTCTGAAGGCCCGCACCCACCAGCCCTCCCCCGCCGTGAAGAGACCGAGCAGGTTCTTGGTCGGTCGCTGCATCCGGAAGCTGACCTCCGAGCTCCTGGCGATCACGCTGCGGCCCTCCGCAACCATTGACTGACCGCTCTCGAGCGTGACTTCCTTGATCGGGCCCCGCGTGGTCAACGCCACCTTACCGCGCCCGCTCACCCGCGTCTGGAGATAGACCAGACCTTCCCCGGCCTCGAGGGAGGTCAGGACTCGCTCGCGGTGGAAGCTGACGTCCACGGCACCATCCGACGCCCAGTAGGTGCCGCGCTCCAGGATCCAGCTTTCCCCCTGCAGCTCCAGGACGTGATAGCCGCCCAGGGAGGACTCGAGCGTCACCACCCCGGTGCCCGTGTAGGTCGGCCGGTAGATCGCCTCATCGGCGAGCAAGGACTTGATCACCGACCCGAAGGACGGGATCAGTCGGGAGTGGATCGCGATGTCGCCCGTCAGATAGCTCAGCGCCCCGGCCTCGGCACGGACGGTCTCATCCTGGAGATGAATCTCCACATACCGCAGGCCCTCAAGCTGATGAACCTTGAACTCGGCCATGGCCCCTCCCCGCGGTGCCCCTTAAAGAAGAAAGCAAGACAAAGAGAATTCTGTATAGGCATTCCGGCGCGGACTGGCGGCCTCGCGCCATACGACAGACCGCTCGGCCCACTCAGTGGCGGGTCGGACCGGGGGACGATGGCCCGGCATCGGCGACCATGATCCGATAGGCCTCCCGAAAGGCGTCGGGGGTCACGCTGACCTCACCGCGGTAGGGGTTATCCATCGCCGCAATCAGGAAGATCATCGTACCCATGAAGAAGGCCAACATCCCACCGAGAAAGAGCTGGCTGATCAGTCGCATGTCGAACATCCAGACGATCGCGAGATTCATCACGCCGCCCACGATGACCACGTACCACATCACGGCGGGGATCCCGCTTAGCACATCATGCACGCGAATGCGGCGCGCCTCGTAGAAGGTGTCGAACTGACGCAGCGTCTCCCCGTGGAACACCATCTGACTCAAGGTCTGTGGCTCGAAGGTGCGCAAGGCATTACGAAACCCGAGCACCCGCTCCATCCCTTCTGCGGGGACTATGCCATTGCGTTGCTGGGGCCAGGCGACCTCGATGACATACTCGCAATAGTCGCGAAGATCCTGGCGCAGGGTTTGGCGCAGAGGATCCGCATAGGCGGAGAGGTCCTGATAGAGGGCGGATAGGGCAACCGCCTCCCGGGACACGTTCTCTTCCGCTTTATTGAGGCTTTGATAGGCAGCCACCGCGATGAGCCCGAGGAGCAGTCCATAGAAGACGCCGAAGCAAGACAGGATGTATCCAACGATATCGTTGGTCCCGGAGCGGGCGCGGATAAAGGTCCGCAGGATGGGCCGGATGAGGAAGCAGCCAATCCAAAAGAAGGCAACAAAGCTACCCGCCATCAGCAGGGCCAGTTGCGGGGTCCCAATGTCGTAGATCCAATAGAACACGTACCTGACCTCGTGGTAACGCTAGGGCTGACCGGTCACTGCAAGAGAGGGCACCGCGACCATGAAGACCCCGAGGATCTCCAGGCCGCCACCGGCCAAGTACCCCGATTGTCGCCGAGTCGCTCCTGAGATCGAAGGCGCGTTAGCGCCCCGCGCGTAGATCCCTCATGACCTGTTCGCATTGGGCGACACTGCCGGCGGTCGCGGTGTCCGTGGCCAGGGGCTGACCGGACATGTTTTCGGCCGCCTTGGCGAGCATCTGATCGATCTGCTCCGCCGTCAGCAGTCCCGATTGCTGCGCCGCTTCGACCACCGAGCAGATGCCCATCGATAGGCCGGTTGCGGCGCCGACGCCCATCATGGCCCCGCCGCCCAGGGTCATGGCACCAACCACGCCGATCACGGCGCCGAGGACAAGTCCGATGAGCATCTTGATCATAAGCGTTGCTCTCCTTCAGGGTCGTTTCGAGAAAACGGCACGGCAGATGCCAGCCAGGATGATGAGATTGAGGACCGGGGTCAGGCCCGCGAGCCAGGGCCGCCAGGGCTCGGGGAAGGGGTCGAGGAACCGGACCCAGGGCTGCCCGAGCAGGACGAGCGGGATGGCCGACAGGGGATCCCGCTCCTGCCCGAAGAGGTTGAAGTAGCTGATCGCGATGGCGGCCAAGGAGAGCAGATAGGCCAGCGCAAAACCGATGACGATTACCCGACAGAGCCTCAAAGCTCCATCCTCCACGTGAATTCACGAAGGTCGGTGCCGAGGGTCACCATGACCGTGTCCCCTGACCACTCCCCATGGACTCCGCCTGGGGCATCGGACCAGACTGGGTGTCCCCGCTTGGTGCTCAATGGTGCGCTCCCCACCGTTCGGCATGGTCGCGTCCAGGGTTGCTGCCCACCCGCCCCGGCAGGTCACGCCAGTCCCTCCCCTTGGTAGCCGCGGAGTCTAGCCGCCTCCTCCCCTGGCCTGTATCGGGAATCCCCTGTCAGGGCGTTCCTTACATGATTCTCCGGACAGACAAGCGAGCCGAGTCTGTCTAGTCTTCTCCGGCACCGTTCTTCCCGGCCCTCTTCCCTTTTCGCCATCGTGTCGTCGAATCGACGCGGACATTCGACCCCTAACCTGGAATCCCAACCATGAGAGCACTGCTCAGCGCCGCCATCCTGCTGTCCCTGGCCGCCACCGCCGAGGCCGGCCTGCCGACACTCAACTACGGCTGCCCCGGCAACATCGAGTTGCACACCGACGAGGGTGGACCGGCCTACATCAACGGCAACCAGGCCAAGCTGCACAAGATCAACGACAGTACCTACGAGGTCACCGGCGGCGGCGTCACGGTCTCAATCGGCCTGAATCCCGACGGCTCGGCCAGCGTCATGTACACAGGCCCCCACGGCGCGAACGGCATCTGCCAAGAGCAGGAGTTCTAAGACGGCGCCGCGGCACCGGCCAAGCATTCGCCGTTCGGAGCAGACCCCTTTTTTTCAATCTGGCGGATTGCGCCCCCTGGGAACGCGGCAATCTTCCAAGAGCACGAGGGCGAGCCAGCCGAGCGGTCGAACCAATCACCCGAAGCCGTAACTCGATAGGCACTTCACCAAACTGCACAGGAGATAAAAAAATGCACTTTTCCAAACTCGTCCTCGGCACCGCTGCTGCCATGGCGTTTGCATCTGCGGTTTCGGCCGCGGAGCTCACGGCGACCGAGACCATGCGATGCAAACTCACCAATGTCGCAAAGGATGTGGCGCTCTATGACGGCGCATGTACCGTCACCCAGGAAGTCAGCGGGAGCTCGAATATCTACACCGTCAACATGGGATCCGCCGAACCCTTCAAGTTCGCAAGCTCCGACGGCAAGCAATGGATGCACGGTCCGGAGGAGGTTCAATTCACGGATCTGGGCAAAGGCGCCATCTTCAAGTGGGCGGACTTCGCACTCGCTGTCGCGGAGTGAGCAAGCTCTAGGGCGATGCTGCCCAAATGTCATCGCGGCATTTGAGCAGCTCGCGTTCCGAGAGGTGCGATTCTCGGAAGACTTCATTTTCTGGAAAGGGAGCGGATATATCTTCGCTCTTTTTCATTCATCCCGGGAGCCTTATCCGAAAGATCGGTAACCGAATGGTCGGTGGGCCTAGAATGGACGATGATCCGATGAATGAAAGCCCGGTGGAACAAGGGCAGTGGTTCCACGACCAAACCGAGACGGATGGCGCTCGACAAGATGGTTCCCTGCACCTTCGGCCAACGGCAGGGAACTATCTCCATCACCCGCAAGGACGGCGTCACCCACGACCTCAGTCCAGTGGGCGACAAGCCCGGCAAATTCCGCGACCAGCACGGCCGCCCTGTCTACCGCCAGAGCGGGCTCGGCAGCGAGAGGCTTATCTTCCGCTTCGAGGACATCAGCATCTTCGTGTACTGGGACACCTCGGCCCTGCACCTGTCCGATACGGGCAAGACCCAGACGGCGACCATACCGAAGGCCGTCATAAAAGTGCGCTCCAATCTCGACCGAGAACCAGGTGACCCTGAAGTCCAGCCGCCTCCTCCCCTGGCCTGTATCGGGAATCCCCTGTCAGGGATTGCCTTACAGGGATCCCCGGACAGACAAGCGAGCCCGCTCTGTCTAGCCTTACGGCTTCAGTATCGACTCACCGAGCTAACGGACGGACCAGATGGGACTCTTCGATTTTGCCAAAGAGATCGGAAAGAAGCTGTTCGCCAACGAGGCTGAGGCCAGCGACAGGATCAAGGAGGAGATCGAGCGGGACAATCCGGGCATCAGCGGGCTGAAGGTGGACTACGAGGACGGGGTGGTTTCACTCAGCGGCGAGGCCGCAACCGCTGGAGCCATGGAGAAGGCGGTCCTTTTGGCGGGCAATGTGAAGGGGGTCGCGGAGGTCAAGGCCGACCAGCTCGCGGCGCCGCCACAGATGGCGAAAGTAGAGTTCTATGTCATCCAGAGGGGCGACACCCTGTCGGGCATCGCCAAGCGATTCTACGGGGACGCAAACGCCTACCCGCGTCTGTTCGATGCCAACCGGGAGGTCATCAAGGACCCAGACCTGATCTTCCCTGGACAGAAGATCCGAATTCCACTCGACGCCAACTAACCGGGTCGAGCTCCGACCAAGCCCGCGTGCCCCACTCCAGTGCAACCAACCGAGCCGCAGCCCCAAGCCGCCGGCGCCACCACCTCGAGGTACTGCCCGATGACTCATTCCACAGGTAGAACCCTGCCAAGGCTCGCCGCCGCCCTGCTCGCGACGCTGTCCCTGGGTCTAGCGCTGCCCGCCGCGACCCAGGCGGGCGAGCGCATCCAATTCGCCCGCGGCAACGACAACGCCGCGGTCGAGGGGTCGGTGACGGGCTCCCATCACCGCGACTACATCCTCGGTGCCCGCGCCGGCCAGACCATGTCGGTGTCGCTGATCACCAAGGGCAGCGCCTACTTCAACATTCTGCCGCCCGGCAGCCAGGACGTGGCGATGTTCATTGGCTCGAGGGACGGCGAAAACGCCAGCGTCCGACTCCCATCCAATGGGGACTACACCATACGCGTCTACCTGATGGGAGATGACAAAGACAGTGGGCGCACGGTGCCCTACACCCTTTCAGTCACGATCAAGTGACACCGCCCCGAAAGGCCGCGGGCGCGACGCTTCAAGCCAGCTCGAAGCCGTCCTCCAAGGACAACCGATCCAAGCCAACAGTGGAGACAATGCCAATGATCAGAACCATTTCTACCGCCCTGATCGCGGCTGCGGCCTTGACCCTCGGCGCCTGTGCCACCTCGGACTATGATCCCGGCCCAGGCAGCAGCGCGTCACGCCAAGCAACCAGCGCCGCCGAAAGCGCCTGCCTGGCGGCGGTCAATCGCAACTACGGCGGGAAGGTCAACTCGGTGCGGGTGGCCAGCTCCGAGTACTCGGAGGCCAATTCGCTGGTCATGGTGGACGCGGTGGGGGTGCGCGGTGGCTCCACGACGGAGCGCTGGCGCTGCCTTGTCTCCAATGACGGCGCAGTCCAGGAGCTGCGCGTCCCCCAATGATGCCCTGGGGGTTCTGATCGGCGCCCGGGTGGTTGACCACCCGGCGCCTCAGGTCGCGGATAGAGATTGTGAGCATGACATCGAAACCCACCTTCCTCTCGACCACTCGGAAATCAAAGAAGGCCGGATTGGCGAAGGCTCCCGGTAAAGCGGATCGGGGGGCCGGGGCGCTTGCACGCCTCTCGAACCGTGCCGCCCTTGTCCTTGGCCTAGCGACGAGCCTCGCGGCAGGGGCTCTCCGGGCCGAGGCCGATGGCCCGGACTTCTACACCGTCCAGGGCGTGGCGCAAAACGACGTTCTCAACATTCGCGCCGAGCCGGATCCTCATGCACCGAAGGTGGGTGAAATCCCGCCCAACGGCACCTGCATCCGTAATCTCGGCTGCCAAGGGGGGCTGAGCTTCGAGGAATTTACCACCCTCTCTCCGGAGGAGAAGGAGCGTCGCGCTCGGGAAAATCCTCGATGGTGCAAGGTGGAATACCAGGGCGTCACCGGTTGGGTGGCCGGGCGCTACCTGACCGAGGGTGACTGCCGGCGATGAGCACGGGTCACCACAGGACGAGCCGGCCCCCTTCGATCCGGGCTCCTTGGAGAGACATCCGATGAGACACCCGATCCCCTTGCTCCTCGCATCTGCCCTCTCGGTCACGGCGCTTTCGCACGGCTATGCCGCCGAGGTCCCCGCCGCCCCAGAGGACCGCGGCCCCCGAAGCTGGGAGGTCACCGGGGTGGAGGACGGCCTGAATCTGCGGGAAGAACCATCCCACGCGGCGAAGGTGATCGCCACTTACGCGCCCGGGACCCTGCTCGACAACCTGGGCTGCCAGCGGGGGGACGACGGCGTGTGATGCGACGTGCAGCAGCTCGGTGGGGGACCGCGGGGCTATGTGGCAGCCCAGTACCTCGAGCCGGCCGTCTCGCCCAACGGTGCCCCCGCCATGGGCCCTGATGACTCGGCCCTGCGCGCCGGCCAGGGTGACTTCGATGCGATGGGACAGATCCCCTGCGCCCAATATGCCGGCCAGCCCATGACCCAATGCGACTTCGGGGTCGCCCGTGCCGGCGGCGGATACGCCACGGTCGCGGTGACCCATCCTGATGGCCGAAAGCGCGCGATCTTCTTCCGTATGGGCGTCCCGATGGGCGCGGACACCAGCGAGGCCACGGGTACCACGAGCTCCGTGCCACCAAGGAGGGCGATCTCAACCTCATCCGGGTCGGCCCCGAGCGCTATGAGATCCCGGATGCCGTCCCGCTCGGCGGATGACAAGACCAACTCTGGCCCTGGGAGCTCAGCGTCAACCTTGGGCCAGCGCCAGAGCGGCTCGACCTTCACCAACTCAAAACAGAGGACCTGACCGTGGATCTAACCAGCATCATCATCTTTCTGCTTATCGGCGCCGCCGCCGGCTGGCTCGCCGGGCTGCTCATGCGGGGCGGCGGCTTCGGCCTGCTCGGCAACATCATCGTCGGCATCGTTGGCGCCTTGATCGGCGGCTTCCTGTTCGGCCTGGCGGGTATCTCCGCCGGCGCCGGCATGGTCGGCTCCCTGATCACGGCGGTCATCGGCGCGGTCGTCCTCCTCTTCGTCGTCGGCCTGATCAAGAAGGCCTGATGGCGACGACGGTGAGACCGCATCCAAGGCCCCAATGCCCATTCCACCTGCGGCCCAAGTATCCGCATCAGGCAACTCCAGACCACCCCAACCACCGGAGATCGTTCGGATGACCAAGACCACCATCACCCTGCTCGCCGCGACCTGCCTGGCCGCCCCCCTGGCCCAGGCGGCGCACCCCAGCTTCGACTGCAGCAAGGCCACCCACGAGGTCGAGCAGATCATCTGCAAGGACGCGGACCTTGCCGCCCTGGACCAAAGCCTGGCGGAGCTCTACGCGACCCTGATGAACAACACCCCGGCCAGCGAGCATGGCGCGCTCAAGACGGAGCAGCGGGGCTGGGTAAAAGGCCGCGACGACTGCTGGAAGGCCAGCGACAAGCACGGCTGCATCAAGTCCGAGTACCAATCACGTATCAACGAGCTCAAGGACCGGTAGGGCCAAGAGTCGGCGTGCCGGATCCAACGGGATGCGGCGCGCCGGAGCGGCCGACTGACCCGCCGCTCTTCCCTATCTCACTCACACCGCTCACGGCGTCCGCTCACCCTCCGAAGCGGCGCCCTCCCCGTCGGCAGGTCCCATCCCTTTTGCCCTGCATTTCGCCGTCCCGGAAGAGGCGCGGGAGCGTGGCAACCAAGCCCGAATAAGGCGACGAAGACCGCTCGACGGTCGCGTGAGTTTTGCACGCCAGGGCGGCCAAGCTATGATACGCATGCCGGATTCGTCAAGTTTTTTGTTATCCTTAATTAGCTATTACGGGTGATTTGTAATGCGACTTCTGAATCTCGTTGCGACCCTGCCTCTGGTGGCCGCCCTCGACTGCGCCGCTACCCCCTTCTGGGGCGCCAAGCAATCGGCGCCGGCGGACACGCCCATTGAGGCGCTGCAACCGGGGGAGTTCATCTGGGAGGGACAGTTGGAGCCCGAGGGGCCGGTGGTCGTGGTGGTCAGCCTCCCCGAGCAGATGGCCTATGTCTATCGCAATGGCGTGCGCATTGGGGTCGCCACCGCCAGTACCGGTAAACAGGGGCACGGCACGCCGACGGGGGTGTTCACCATCCTGAACAAGGACAAGGATCATCACTCCAAGACCTACGGCAACGCGCCCATGCCCTACTCGGAGCGCCTGACGATGGACGGCGTGGCCCTTCACGCCGGCGGGCTGCCGGGCTACCCCTCGTCCCACGGGTGCGTCCATCTGCCCTCCGAGTTCGCCAGGCTGCTCTTCGGGATCACTCACAAGGGGACCACGGTGGTGATCGCGGGCCAGTCGACCGCGCCGCGCACGGTGGTCCACCCGGCGGTGCTCACCCCGGTGGATGCCACGACCGGGGCGGCCGAGCCTGACCACGCCCTGGGGTTGTTTGAC
>JBGSUY010000471.1:0-2909 GCA_041753195.1 Chromatiaceae bacterium | reverse complement strand
CTCGCTCATCAGACCACCCATACCATCCAGTGCGTGGTGGCGATCGTCTCACTCGGAGCACTTCCGCTCAATATGTTGGCGCATATTTGTTACCTGTCAGTCTAGGAAGACTGAGTAACTTGTTAGTGAACCGTTCCTAAGAGTCGGTGCGGATGCCGAGGTCGTCCTGTTCAGTCCGCAGGACGAGCACAGCAAGGTCATCGATCACATGCTGAACAAGATGGCTGGCTAACCGGCAAACAGGCCTGAGAGCCGTGAAGCGAATTCCACCTGTCGCGAGCAGGGAGAGGAAACCCAAAGGCAGCACCGAGGCGCCACAGCTCCGGGTGGGGGCCGACACGGACGAGCGGCCGGCTGCTGGCCAACGTCCTCTCCCGTCCGGCGCGCAGCCCGCGTATGAGGAGTTGGTCCACTTTTTTAACGAGTCGCTCGACCTGCTCTGCATTGCCGGGTTCGATGGCAGATTCAAGCGCTTGAACCCGGCCTGGCAGCAGGCCTTGGGTTGGACGCTGGAGGAGCTCCAGGCGCGGCCATTTCTCGACTTCGTGCATCCCGATGACCGCCGGGCCACGCGCGCGGAAATGGACAAGCTCGCCACCGGCACCGCCACCATCACCTTTGAAAACCGCTATCGCTGCAAAGACGGCTCCCACACCTGGCTGCAATGGACGGCGCGACCTGTGCAGGGTCGTCGGGAGATCTACGCCATCGCCCGTGATGTCACCCGGCAGAAACACCTGGAGGAGGAGATCCTCGAAACGCTGGATGTCGAGCGCGAGCGCGTGGGACGAGAGCTGCATGACGGGCTCTGCCAGGATCTGGCCGGCATCGCCGCCCACTGTGCCACGCTGGCCCGTAAGCTGGCCCCCGCGGCAGCGCCCGAATCGGCTGCCGCGCGCGAGATTGGCAACCTGCTCGGGCAGTCCATCCGGCGGGCGCGCGATCTGGCCCGGGAGATCGATCCCGTGCAGCTCAAGGCCATCGGTCTGATGGCCGCGCTCGGGGACTTCTGCCTGAACACCGAGACGCGGTTCGAGGTCACCTGCAGATTCCATGGCGAAGACCCCCACTCCAGGCTGGGGGCGGACCGGGAGGCCCACCTGTACCGGATCGCCCAGGAGGCTGTGAGCAACGCCATCACCCACGGCCAGGCCAAACGGATGGAGGTCAGTCTTGCCTTTCGGAACGGCCAGGGCACCCTGGTGATCCAGGACGACGGCGTGGGAATTGGCCATCGCTCTGACTGCCACCCGGGCATGGGGCTCCAGACCATGGCGTATCGGGCCCGCGCGATTGGCGGGACGCTCCAGCTCAATGCCGGCTCCCCGCGCGGCACCGTCGTCACGTGCGCGTTTCCCGTACCGCAGCCCGATCCGACACCCTGAGTCCATGCCGCCAAGAACAACCTACCCGTGCTTCGGTGAAGGAGCACCCTGCGACGATGTCCGTCTGCCCCTGTTTGACATTTTCGGGAGTCCATCGGGGACACTCTCCGCCGTGAGCCGCCAGGCACACGACAGTGGAGGATCCCGATGGACGAGGGCGAGAGCCTGGGTGACTCTAAGGATCGGTTCAAAAGCAACGTGAACGCTGTCGACGCGTTAGGCGGCTCATGCCTTGCGATCGCCTAGAATGCCCCGGATACGTTGTTTTTGAACCTTGACTAAGTGGGAGCAGGTCGTGGGGTACATCAAGGCCGAGCGTGCCATCCACCTAGCCCGGGTCTACGGGGAGCGCAAGCGCAACTTTGTCGGGCAGCATTTCTGGGCGCGCGGATACCTCGTCCCGACCGTGGGCCGCGACGAGGCGGTGGTGCGCCGTTACATTCGCCACCAAGAGCAGGAGGATCAACGCCTGGATCAGCTCAACCTCTGGTGCTGACTTGCCACCTGTAGGCGGCCCAAGAACCGCGGGCACGCGTTAGCATTCCCATTGCCGCTTTGAGCGGCTCACGAGCTCAAGGCCCCCGGCTTTGCCGGGGGATTGTTACTTGCGGGGCCCCCGCCATGTTTTCGAACACGACCCTGAGCACCCGCCTCGCGCCTGTCGCCCTCCTCGCCCTGTTGAACGCCCCAGCCACGATTGGGGATGAAGGCCAGGCAACCGTTGAATCCACGGTCCTTTTCAACACCAACTGCGCCCGCTGCCACGAGGGCGAGTGCAGCGGACGCATGAGCTTCCATCTGCCCCGGAAGGAGGCGGATCAGCACATCCGCCGGCACGGCGGCGAGCTCCCGGAGGCCCAGGTCCGCGAGCTCTACGATCTGCTGCGCTACATGAAGGAGGAGTGCGCCTTCTATCCCCTGCCCCTCGCCCTGGCGCGGGATCGGGCCTGGGATGCCGAGACCCTGGGGCGACTGCGCTCGGCCTCCGGTGAGACCTACTTCTTGCCCGTCGGCACCCTGGGGGCGGGTCGCCACCGCGTCGCCCTGCAGGGCCTGGGCCCCAAGGCCAGACCCTGCGTGGAGCTGATCGACGCCGACTTCGATTTCATTGACGCCATCGAGCTGGAGCCCAGCGAGACCGGCTGGGGGCTGCGCTTCCGCACGGAGCAACAAACGGAGGTCTTCCTGCGCCTCAAGGCCCCCGGCTCCACGCCGCTGACCCGGGTGGAGATCGCGGCGGACGATCAGTCCCCTTGAGCCCTCACGCGCCAGCCTCGCCCTGGGGTCCCTCAGACCCCGACGCCTCCGGCACCCGGGCCCAGCCCCAGTCGTCGAGCAGCACATAGAGTGCGGGGATCACCAGGACCACCAGCACGGTGGCGCTGAGCAGCCCGAACACTACCGAGATCACCAGGGGCTTGACCGAGGCCGCCTGGGTGCTGGTCTCGGCGAGCAGGGGCACCAGGCCGATGATGGTGGTGCCCGAGGAGATCAGGATGGCGCGCAGCCGGTCGCGGCTGGCCT
>JBGSUY010000470.1:0-2683 GCA_041753195.1 Chromatiaceae bacterium | reverse complement strand
GGGGATCGGGAGGGCGCGTCTCGACAACCCGAGTTGGAGCCGGATCGGTAACCGAGATCTTGAATGTCCTCTTGTCTTCTCGGGCAGGAAGGCCATCGTCTTTCGCGACGACGGTAAAGGCATATTCACCCTTGGCCGGTGGGGTAAACGAAAACTGTGCGCTGGCCGCCTCTCCTGGTTTGGCAGGGTCGGTTACCTTGAGTGATGCCCCTTTGATTCCCGCCGACTGCAACTCGACTTTGAACTTATCGAGAACGTCTTGATCTGAAATCTTAAACGAAAGGGAAAACGGCTTTTTGGTTTCGGCCCGTTGGCTCGAGATGGCGCGGGGCAACGCCGCCGTGGCCCTCAAGGCCAGACTCGGCAGCCAGGCGGGCTACGGGCTGCGGCTAGAGGCCCTGCGGGACGCCCTGGACCTGCCGGAGTCCCCCGGGCGCATGGAGTGCTTCGACATCAGTCACACCGGCGGCGAGCTGACCGTAGCCTCCTGCGTGGTCTTCGATGGCGAGGGCCCGCGAAAATCCGACTATCGGCGGTTTAACATCGAGGGGATCACCCCCGGCGATGACTACGCCGCCATGCACCAGGCCCTGACCCGGCGCTATACCCGCATCAAGCAGGGGGAGTATCCGATCCCGGACCTGCTCTTCATCGACGGCGGCCGGGGCCAGATCGGGGCCGTGGCGGAGGCCCTCCAGGAGCTGGGCCTCAGCGGGATCAGCGTAGTGGGGGTTTCCAAGGGGCCGGATCGGCGGCCCGGCACCGAGCAGCTCTGGTTGTTGGGTCAGGGCACCCCCGTTATACTCCCGGCCGATTCTCCCGCCATGCATCTGATCGAGCAGATCCGCGACGAGGCCCATCGCTTCGCCATCACCGGACACCGCCAGCGCCGCGCCAAGGCGCGCACCGCCTCGGTTCTGGAGGACATCGGGGGGGTAGGCCCCAAGCGACGGCAGCGCCTGCTCAAGGCCTTCGGCGGCATGCGCGGCCTGGCTCGGGCAGGGGTCGAGGATCTGGGTCAGGTGGACGGTATCAGCCGGGAGTTGGCCCAGCGCATCCATGACGCCTTGCACCCGGACGCGAGCGGAGCCTGAACCCTACCCCAGCCCATGTGGAACACCCCCAACCTGCTGACGCTGCTGCGGATCGTCTTGATCCCGGTGTTCGTGGTCGTGTTCTACCTGCATGCCCCCTGGGCCCCCTACCTGGCGTCCCTGGTGTTCGCGGCCGCCGCCGTCACGGATTGGCTCGACGGCCATCTGGCGCGGCGCTGGGATCAAACCTCGCCCCTGGGCGCCTTCCTGGACCCCGTGGCCGACAAGCTCATGGTGGCCGTGGCCCTGGTGCTGCTGGTACAGGCGGACCCCCGCACCCTGCTGGCCCTGCCCGCGGCGGTCATCATCGGCCGGGAGATCACCGTTTCGGCCCTGCGCGAATGGATGGCCGAGGTCGGCGCCCGGGCCAAGGTGGCCGTCTCCATGATCGGCAAGCTCAAGACCACGGCTCAGATGGTGGCGATCATCTTGCTCCTGCTGCGCGATGCCACCCTGCCGGGTTGGATCTACGACCTGGGGCTCTGGCTCCTCTACCTGGCGGCGGCCCTCACCCTGTGGTCCATGATCCTCTACATTCGGGCCGCCTGGCCCAGCCTGATGAGTCAGCCCGGGGGGCGCGTTGGTCGGACCGCGCGGCGGCACCCAAAGCCGGGGTCCGAGCCTGGGACCTGAAACTACGGCGGAAAGGCGAAACGCCGTGCTTGACAGGGTGCAACGGGTTCGTAAAATGACGTGCCTTATCGCGGGAATAGCTCAGTTGGTAGAGCACAACCTTGCCAAGGTTGGGGTCGCGAGTTCGAGTCTCGTTTCCCGCTCCAAATTAGACCTAGGCTGTTGATTTCGCTCCGGTAGTGCGCCCCCACGGCGATTACGGGGACCCTGAATAGGGGTTGTGATCGTTACGCACCGACGGGGACGCCAACATGCCCATGCTCGCCCTGCACAGCAAGCCACCGCTCATCGCTTCGCAGGCCGTCTCCTGCCTCCTAAGCTGGAGCGCTGCGAGGCTGGTGAGCTTACCGGGGCACTAACTCCCTTCGGCGCCCTTCGGCGGCTTGTAGCCAAATCCCTTCGCCGAGCTCGGCGGAGCGCTTGGCCCTGCTCGCCGCCAACTTGCATTGAGTCCGCCTGGCTCGCTCCTGGGGCTGGAGAACGAATGCAATAAGGTCAGCGCCCTGAGGCCGCGCTCGGGTGCTGCGAGGTGGCCCTTGCATGGATACCGCCAGGACCCTCTATCGGCGTTCCCGCCGGAACGCCCGCTGGCCGCCGCCCACGGCCTGATGCCGACACCGACCGCTGGGGTCGGTCGGTAGCCCTCGCCGACGCGCTGTGCGCCTTCGCGGCCCGAGTCTGGCCCTCTGGGCACTTCCTGTGGACGCTCCGCCGGCGGGGTACTACGAGCCACGCCGCCTCCACCGGTTCGCTGCCACCTTGGGCACCGGCGAAATCGGGCCCCCTAGCGCGGGATTCCATCTCTCTGGAGAGATCCTTAGGAACGGTTCACTAACAAGTTACTCAGTCTTCCTAGACTGACAGGTAACAAATATGCGCCAACATATTGAGCGGAAGTGCTCCGGGTGAGACGATCGCCACCACGCACTGGATGGTATGGGTGGTCTGATGAGCGA
>JBGSUY010000469.1:0-2364 GCA_041753195.1 Chromatiaceae bacterium | reverse complement strand
GGCGCACCCTGGCCGCCCGACTCGAGGCGTCGCGCACCGCGCGCCGCGCGGAAGTGGCTCCTGAAGGAGGTCGCGGCGTCGAGGGACGCCGGACTTCCAAGCGACTTAGTCCCCAACGGTTGGGGGCAAAGACTGTCGAATCATTTGTGCATTGATCGTTCGACCGTTCTCACTCTCTACAATGCACATTGATGGAACCGTTGAACGATGAATATCTATGTTGGCAACCTGGCCTACTCCGTGACCCAAGACGATTTGCGCGACGCCTTCGCCGCCTATGGTGAGATCTCCAGCGTGAACCTGATCACCGACAAGTTCACCGGCGACTCCAAGGGCTTCGGCTTCGTGGAGATGCCCAACAACTCGGAGGCCGATGCCGCCATCAAGGCCCTGAACGAGACCCCGCTCAAGGGTCGTAACATCAAGGTCAATCAGGCCAAGCCCCGCGGCGAGCGCCCCTCCCGCGGTCCGCGCTGGTAGGCCGTTCCGGCGAGCCGCTGAGGCCGGGGCTCAGGCCCCGGGCTCGGGGTTGGGATGGAGATTTCGACACCCCTCGGGGTGTCGTTGCGTTTCTGGGTCGGCCGCGCCGAGACCGCGACTGGACGGCGATCCATTCCCATGGTCAACGGCAAGGGTGGTAGATGGCAGCGCTGAGCGACCCACGCTTTGACCTGACCTATCGGGTCATCCCGGCGAGCCCCGAGGCCCATCTCTTCGAGGTGGAGCTGCATATCGGGTCACCACCGCCCGGCCCGCTCACCCTTTCGCTGCCGGCCTGGATCCCCGGCAGCTACATGATCCGAGACTTCGCCCGCAACCTTGTGCGCATTGTTGCCGCGGACGCCTCGGGTCGGCCCCTGGCGCTGGGCAAGCGCGACAAGCAGACCTGGGAGCTGGCGGAGCCATCGCCAGCGGCGAGCGGGGCCATCCTGGTCCGTTACCAGGTCTACGCCTGGGACCTCTCGGTCCGGGCCGCCCACCTCGACACCACCCACGCCTATTTCAACGGACCCAGCCTGTTCCTTCGGGTGCACGGGTGGGATGACCGGCCCTGCAAGGTCGAGCTGTCACCACCGTCCGGTGCTGCTTACACCGACTGGCGAGTTGCCACCAGCCTCGCCCCCCTGGGCGCTGCGCCCCTGGGATTCGGAACCTTTTGGGCGGAGGACTACCTCGACCTAATCGACCATCCGGTGGAGATGGGCCGCTTCGACCTGGTGCCCTTCGAGGTGCGGGGTGTGCCCCACGCCATGGCGATCAGCGGCCGCCACCGCACCGATGTGGCCCGCCTGGTGGAGGACCTGGGGCGAATCTGCGAGCAGCAGGCGGCCCTCTTCGGGGAGCTCCCCATTGACCGCTACCTGTTCCTCGCCACGGTGGTGGGGGACGGCTACGGTGGCTTGGAGCATCGCTTCTCCACGAGCCTGCTCTGCAGCCGCGATGACCTGCCTAGGTCCGGCGGGGGGGCGCCCTCGGAGGGTTATCGGCGCTTCCTCGGCCTGTGCAGCCACGAATACTTCCACCTCTGGCACGTGAAGCGGATTCGCCCCCAGGCCCTCATGCGGGGCGGGCTCACCTGCGAGGTTCACACTCGTCTTCTGTGGGCCTTCGAGGGCATCACCTCCTATTACGACGAACTGGCGCTGGTACGCTCAGGGGTCATCGATAGCCCCGCCTACCTGCAATTGTTGGCCGAGACCATCACCCGGGTGATGCGCACCCCGGGCCGGCGGGTCCAGACCCTGGCGGAGTCGAGCTTCGACGCCTGGACCAAGTTCTATAAACAGGACGAGAACGCGCCCAACGCCATCGTCAGCTACTACGCCAAGGGGGCACTGGTGGCGCTCGCCCTGGATCTCACCATCCGGCGCGATACCCAGGGCACCCGCTCCCTCGACGACCTCCTGCGTGCCCTGTGGGAACGCCACGGGCGTCCGGGGATCGGCGTCGAGGAGCGCGGGGTGGAGCGGCTGGCGGCCGAGGTGACCGGGCTCGATCTCGACACCTTCTTCGCCCAGGCCCTGGACTCCACCGGGGACCTGGACATTCAGGGCCTCCTGGCGACCGTCGGGGTAGAGATGCGGCTGCGGCCCGCCAAGGGCCCCAAGGACCTGGGCGGTTGGGTCGAGCGCTTCGATGCGCCCCACCAGGATCCGGGCCGGGACCCCGGCCAGGACCCCAACCAGGAGCTCAACCTCGCCGTGCGGCTCAAGCCTGGGTGCTCCGAGGCGGTGATCCAGCATGTGCTCTCTGGCGGCGCCGGCGAGCGCGCGGGTCTGGCCCCGGGGGACACGGTGATCGCCGTGGACGGCCTGAGGGTCACGGCGGAGAGCCTCGAGCGTCTGGTGGCCCAGGGTGGGCTCT
>JBGSUY010000468.1:0-3428 GCA_041753195.1 Chromatiaceae bacterium | reverse complement strand
CCGGGCGTGACACCCAGCGAGCGCGCCAGCAGCTCCCGCTCGTCAGCGGTCGCCCGCACCAGGGGGTTGCTGCCCTCGGCGATCACCGCATCGAGGTTGTCGCGCGTGACGCCGTGCTGCTCCGCGAGGATGAGCACGTTTAGCACCCAGCGGATGAGCGTGGTCCACTCCCCATCGCCACCCCAGACGACCGGGCTGAGCGGTTCATTGGAGATACGCTCGGGGAGGATCAGGAACGCCCTTGGATCGCCCGGTGCCAACAGACGCATGGCCGCCAGTTGGGCCGAGTCCGAGGTGTAAGCGCGGCAATCGCCGGCAAAGAAGGCCGCCGCGGCCTTGGGGGCCGAGTCGATCACCAGCGGCTCCACGGACCAGCCGTTCGTCCTGAAATAGTCGGTCAGGTTGCGCTGGTGCGTCGTTCCCTTCTCCACGCAGACCGTCGCGCCATTCAGGTCCGCGAGCGTTGCAATGCCGGCGGCGGCCGGGACCATGAAGCCTTGGCCGTCAAAGAATAGGATCCCGGGGAACTGGACCTTCAACACCGCCTCGCGGGTCAGGGTCCAGGTGGTATTGGCCAGCAAGAGGTCGATCCGGTGCGTCTGCAGCACGGGGAAGCGGGCCGAGGCGATCAGTGGCACGAACGCGACCTTGTCCGGGTCGCCCAAGACCGCGGCCGCCACCGCGCGACAGAAATCCACATCGAATCCGTGCCAGGCTCCAGCCGCATCCATTTCGGAGAAGCCGGGGATGCCTTCGCTCACCCCGCAGCGCACTTGCCCGCGGGCCTTCACCCCATCGAGCACCTCGCCCGCCTCGGCCCCTGGCAGCACGATGAGCGTGAGTGCCAGCATGGCGGTACACCAAAGCGTCCGAACACGTTTCATCCGGGGCCTCCGAGACCTGTGCGTGTTGACATCGAGAGTCTAGGAGGCACGACACCTGCTGGACCCCCGCCACGGCAGCAAGGCCGCCGCGCTGGAGCGGGCCTTGCTGCCGTGGGTCGGCGCTTGGCCCTCGAGGTACAGGCGGCCGCATAGGCCCCAATTAGACAGCCGAAGGATGCGGTGCCTTCGGTCCCCCATCGTTTGAGCGGTCGAGCGGTCGGCCATCGGTGCGGTTTGCTCCCGCTCACCGCAGCCTAAGCGGGCTCACCTCGGGAACAGCAGCGTGATCGTCAGGCGCACACCCCAGCCTTCGGGCCCGCTGTCCGGGCTCTCCGCCCAGTAATGAACCCCGCCGGCCAGGCTCACCAATTGGCTACCGATGCGAGTGACCTTCGACACCACCGCGCGGATCGGGACGAGCCACTGTTCTTGATCCCAGTCGTAGAAGCTCTCGCTCTGGAGCGTATAGGTCCAGGCCGTCGGGGTCGTGTAGGACAGGAACGGCTGCAAGAACGTCGTGTTGACGTCGCGGCGGTCGCTGTCGCCTGCAAAAGACCAGACATGGTTGGCCAGCGCCCCGACGGTCCAGGGGCCGTTCTGCCGAAGGGCGACGGCCGTGGCACCGGCCGCCCACTTGTCGGCCGTCAGCAGGTCGTCGCTGCCCGTTGGCAACAGGAGCGCGGGGCCTACGCCCCAGATCCAGCCGCCCGCGGTCGGTGCGGCCGGGGAGAAAAACAGGCTTTGCAGGATGTCGCCGAGGCCAGACTGGCTGCCGGCGCCGGGGAAGATATCGCTCTGGTGGATGAGCGGAATGATCGTACGCGAAATCAGGTTCCAGTCCGAATTCAGCGAAACAGGAATCACGGGCTGGATGTTCAATAGCCACTGCCGGCCGTCCTCGGCCGGGCCGATGTTTTCGTTGTAGTTGAGCTGGAAGGGCACACTGATCAAGGCCGCGACGGGGTTGGCGAGTTGCTGCGCAAGCGCCTCTTCGCTCTGCTCCGCCAATGTCGCCGGGTGAAATGCGATGCTCCCTACCAGCATCAGCGCAATGCGGCCGCCTCCTGCGGTTCGCATCATGTGATCTTCTTCCCAATCGGCCGCGTGCGGCGATAACCGTTCGGTCACTGACCTATCTGGATCCGGTGACCACCTCGGGGGTTTTGGCCGGCGTGGCGGGTGCGGCTCGCTATCGGGGTCGCACCCGCCACTTGCGTCCTTTCTCTATTCGGCGACGGGATTGCCTACCTCGACCTTGAAGGGCGTCACCGGCTCAGTCTCGGCCGTCCTGGCCTTGGTGCCGGGCAGGATCTCGAAGCGCGGGTCGAAGTCCACCATGATCGAGGCGATCTTCTTCAGGATCCCCGCGTCGCCGGTCGCCTTGGCGGTGCCCTCAGCGATCTGTTGCTCGAAGGTCTTCAGCCCCATCATCGTCTGCTCCAGGTCGGAGCGATTGATGGTGAGGGTCAGGTTGGCCTTGTCGGACTGGAAGCCCTCGATGTTGGTGAGGGTCGCGTTCTCCAACTCGACCAGGTATTTCTCGCCATTGTCCGGCGTGATCAGGTTGATGGTGTAGCGCATCCCCTCGGCCTTGCGGCTGTCCATGCGGATGCCAAGGAAGTCGAGCCAGAGGCCGGTGGACATGGCCCGGATGGTGTCAGGGCCGGCGGTCTGGGCGATCTCACCCTGCGGGATGCCGTTGCGCAGCTCATAGGCACCGGCCAGGAAGCTGTTGCGCAGTCCTGGGTTCTCCTGCTGGTAGCCGATCTGCTCGAAGGTGTCCGCCAACAGGTCCTTGGCGGCCTGATTCTGCGGCTCCGCTTGCACCAGCCTGTTCAGGATTTCCTGGGCATAGAGATAGGCCCCCTTGTCGTTGAGCTGCCGACCGCGGGCCAGGATCTTCTCCGCACCGCCCATCATCTCGACATAGAGCGGGGCGGAATCACCCGGCGAGAGTGGGATCAGGGTTGCCGGATTGGCATCCCAGAAGCCGAGGAAGCGTTGAATGACGCCCCGGCTGTTGTGCTCGGGCGAACCGTGGTAGCCCCGCGCATACCACTTGTCCTGCAGGCTTTTTGGGAGCTCATAGACGTTGTGGATCTCGTTGATGGTCACGCCTTGGTTGGCGAGATGCAGCACCTGGTTGTTCATGTTGGCGTAGAGATCGCGCTGGGCACGTAGAACCTGCTGAATCCGCTCGTTGCCCCAACGCGGCCAATGGTGGGCCGCGAACATCACCTCGGCCTGGGTCCCGAACAGGTGGAGCGACTGGTTCAGGTACTTCGACCAGTTCAGCGGGTTGCGCACCGGCGCCCCGCGCAGGGTATAGATGTTGTGCAGGCCGGCCATCACGTTCTCGGCCATCCACAGTACCTTGGTGTCGGGAAGCCAGGTGTTCATCTCGGTCGGGGCTTCCGTATGTGTTCCGTCCCGGAGGATTATGTCTCCCGGAGGAGCTACCCTTTGTTCCGTGCCCGGGAGGTTTTAGAGTACCTGGCCGCCGGGGGAGACGCAGGGAGCCCGTAGGGCGACCGGAGTCTCCCC